>JADYYC010000065.1 GCA_020853835.1 Anaerolineales bacterium | reverse complement strand
CCAGATGGTAGAGGCGGTCACCCGCTCGCTGGTAGCCGGGCAGACTATTGCGCTGCAGGGCGAGGTGTTAGGGGCGGACGATATCGAGGCATTGCAGCAGCTCGGGTTAAGCGAGCCCGAACGCGATTTGGAGGACATCCTCAGCGCGGTGGGCCTCTCCTTGCTGCTCTTGCTCTTTATGGTGATCTATTTACGGCGCAAGCCAGCGTTTCTTACGATGGAAGTGCGCAGCTTTGTGGTGCTGGCAGCCCTGATGCTGTTCTTTCTCGTAGTCGGGAGGGCGATCCTGCCATCCAACCCGCTGGTGGCGTATGCGTTCCCCCTCGCGTCGTGCAGCCTGGTAATCGCCGCGCTCTTCGGGACAGAGCTGGGGCTGGCCGCTTCGATCCCGCTCGCCATTTTGGTGGCGTTTGGGCTGCCCAACGCGCAGGAGATGACCTTCTTCTACTTGATCAGCAGCCTGTTCGGGGTGTTGGCGCTGGCGCGCGCCCGGCGGGTGGTGCGGTTCCTATGGGCCGGGGTCGCGGCGGCGGTTGCCGGGACGATTATCGTGATCGTTTACCAACTCCCATTGCCCACGCTGAACTTGCAGACCCTGGCCATGATCAGCTCGGCGGCGTTTTTCAACGGGCTGGTCTCGGCCAGCATCTCGATTTTGCTGCATTCGCTTCTGGCGCCCTTGCTGGGGCAAGTCACCCCGATGCAGTTGATCGATCTGACCCGTCCAGACCACCCGCTGCTGGGGCTGCTGCTGCGAGAGGCGCCCGGCACCTACCAGCACAGCTTGCAGGTCGCCAATCTGGCAGAACAGGCCGCGGAGCGCATCGGCGTCGACCCGCTGCTGATCCGGGCCGGCGCGCTTTATCACGACATCGGGAAGACCGCCAACCCGGCTTTCTTCATCGAAAACCAGCCGCCGGGGTTCGAGAACCCGCATAACAGCCTCGACCCCGAAGAGAGCGCGCGCATCATCATCGCCCACGTCACCGATGGGATTGCGCTGGCGCGCAAGTTCCACTTGCCGCACCGGATTATCAATTTCATAACCGAGCACCACGGAACTACCCTGGCGCGCTACCAGTACTACAACGCCCTCAAAGCCGCCCGCGATGACGAAAGCCTGGTTGATAAGGAACATTTCCGTTACCCTGGCCCGCGCCCGCAAAGCCGCGAGACGGCGATCCTCATGCTCGCAGATGCGTGCGAAGCGCGCGTCCGGGCAGACGGCCCAACCGACGAAGACCGGCTGCGCGAAATCATCAAAGAGGTGATCGCGAGCCGGGTCACGGGCGGCCAGCTTGACGACACCCCCATCTCGCTGCGAGACCTGGACGAGATCGCCAGTTCGTTCACGGCAACCCTGCGCGGGGTCTACCACCCGCGCATCCACTATCCCAGCCAGGAACTGCCGGCCTCGCATGAGGCGATCACCATCCCGCTCGCAAAACAGAACAAAACGCCCGTTGATTTGAACCTGCGCTGAACCACAAGCCTACCGCAGCCTCATGATACATTACCAGCTCGCTGAAAAACTCCATGAGATCGCAAACCCCGCGTGGATGGACCTGTTACAGCGGGCGTCCGAGGCGGTTCTGGTGAAAACCAACGCTCCAGCCGGGGCAGAGGCGACCCTGGTGCTGACAGACGACGAAGCGCTGCGCTCGCTCAACCTGGCGTACCTGGGGATCGATGCGCCCACCGATGTGTTGGCGTTTCCAAGCGGAGAACCAGACCCCGAGACGGGTAACCTTTACCTGGGAGATGTGATCCTGTCCATCGAACGCGCCGCAGCGCAGGCGCAGGAGGGGGGGCATGCAATCGAAGCCGAGTTGCAACTGCTAACCGTGCATGGGATGCTGCACCTGTGCGGGTTTGATCACGCCGAAGCGCAGGACAAGCAGCAGATGTGGGAAGTGCAGAGACAGATCCTGCGCAGCCTGGGCTGTCCGATCGAAGGGCCGTCGCTCGAGGCCGAGGGCTGAAGGCTGGAAAACAGGCGGCAATGATCGCGTTCTTCAAGTCCCGCGCCCGCTCCTTCCGCCATGCGTTTGCGGGCTGGCAGTTTGTGCTTCGCACGCAGCACAACGCCTGGATCCACATGACGGTGAGCATCCTGGTGCTTGTATTGGGGCTCTGGCTGGGGCTGCCGGCGCGCGACTGGGCGTTGATCATCCTGGCGATCGCGCTGGTGTGGACATCCGAATTTATCAACACCGCGCTCGAAGCGGTGGTAGACCTGGCAAGCCCGCAGCAGCACCGGCTTGCCCGGGTGGGGAAAGACGTTGGAGCGGCGGCGGTTTTAATCGCCGCCATCAGCTCGGCGCTGATCGGTTTCCTGCTCTTAGGCCCGCCGTTGTGGGCGCGGATCGGGGCTTTCTTCTTACAAAGACACAAGTGAGGTGAACATGGCAGCTTTGGCATTCTCTTTTGGCACGGTCGGCTCGCCGCTCTCCACGCCCAAGAAGCCGGGTGGAAGCGTGGGGGCGATCCTGCGCCTGCGCGAGCTCGAGCTGGACGCGTTGGAGCTTGGCTGGGTGCGAGCCGTGCGGGTGAGCGAGAAGACCTGCGAGGAGATACGCAAAACAGCCGCCGAAAACGGGGTACAGATCAGCGTCCATGCCCCATATTTCATCAATCTCAACGCGGACGACGAAGAATGGCCCAAATCGCGCCGGCGCCTGATGGGCGCCGCCCATTACGGAAACCTGGCCGGCGCCAGCGACATCATATTCCACCCTGGGTCGTATTTTGGGCGCCCGCCCGAAGAGGTGCTGCCGCTGGCAATCGAACGGCTGGCGGGCTGTGTGCAGGAGCTGCGCCAGGCC
Source organism: Anaerolineales bacterium (assembly GCA_020853835.1). GTDB lineage: Bacteria > Chloroflexota > Anaerolineae > Anaerolineales > UBA4823 > UTCFX2. The sequence goes on along the minus strand of JADYYC010000065.1, from coordinate 6,930 downwards.
GGTAACCCGGTGCGGCTGCGGCCCGAAACGATGGGCAAATCTGCCATGATGGGGTCATTGCAGGACGTGATCAAGATGAGCCAGGAGATCCAGGGCGTGGAGCCGTGTCTGGACTTCGCCCACCTGCACGCACGGCCTGGGGACGGGTCGATGAACAGCTTCGATGAATGGGCCGGCGTCCTGGAAGAATACAAAACAGCGCTCGGCGAAACCGCGCTGCACGAGCTGCACATTCACCTCTCAGGGATCGAATACGGGCCAAAGGGTGAAAAAGAGCACCTGCGCGTAGAAGAGGCCGACCTGGACTTCAAAGCGCTGTTCCGGGCGCTCAAAGCGTTCGGCTGCCGGGGCCGGATTCTGTGCGAAAGCCCGATTATGGAGGACGACGCGCTGGTGTTGAAACGCCTGTGGATGGAGTCAGAGTAAGGGGGAGACGCCCATCCCTTCAGTTATTTGCGCACCTGGACAAAGTCAATAATAATGAGGTTCTGCTCGCAGTTATCGTAGGTGTCGAAAACGACCCGGTCTGAGAGCGGCCCGCCGGCCTGGCTGACGAGCTGGACCCAGAGCTGGCCGCGCGAGGGCACCGGACGGTCTGCAAGCTGGAATTCGTAACCCGAACGGCCGTAGCTCAACGCCAGTCCGGTCAGGCTGAACACGTCATCCGCAACGCTGATGCCGACCGCCCGGCCGCCCAGGCGGATGATCAGGCCGATCACGGGGGTGTTGCTCATATCAACCACCTGACCGCCCACGCCCATCCACTCACAGCCCAGTTCGGGGTGATAGATGTTCGGGATTGCCTTGGGGTTGCCCTGGCGGACGATAAAAGGATAACCATCGGGAGGCGGCGTGGGAGTTTCGGTCGGCGTAGCCGTCAGCGTGACCGGGGTGGGGGTGGGCGGCAGCGTGGAAGTCGGCTGGATGGTCTCGGTCAGGGTTGGCTCAACGGTGTTGGTGGGAGTCCACGAAGCGGGCAGCGTGAAGATCACGTTGGTCGGCGTCTCGGTCGGGAGGGCGGCAAGCGCGGGGAGGGTGGGCGGAGGAAAAGGGTTCAGGGGTAAATTTGGATCGACGAAAATGGCCACAGAGACCCCCGCCACACAGAGCACGCACAACAGCGTTATGACAGTCAGACAGCCAAAAAAGGTCGCCGAGCGGCTGCGGCGGGGTGAACCAGTGTCGTAAGCGTAGGCATCCATAATATCCTGTACCAATCTCGAGCAAAAGCGCCAGCGCGGATTGAAACGCGAGCTGGGGCCTGCTCAGGGTAAAAAGACTTCGATATCGGCTGACTGGCGCTTCTGCGCCAACCAGTCAGCGACGGCCTGGGTCTGCAGCGCGAGCAAGGCGTCTGGGGCAAGGGGGCGAGCGGGGTCGCGCTCGAGCAGTTGCAGGATGTGAAAACCGGCCGGCGTCTCGATGATCGCGCTGTAGGCCTCCGGTTCAAGATCAAAAACAGCGGCCTCGATTTGAGGGTGGGGCAGGTAGCCGCGCGGGAACCAGCCCAGGTCGCCGCCGGTGACCGGGTCGTACTTCAAAGCCAGGTTGCGGAACGAATTTCCGGATCGAAGCAACTGGTAGACTTCTTCAGCCTGCTCCCTTTCATACAGAAGGATCTGACGGGCGTGCACCTGCTCGGCGGTTTCAGGCACCTGCGATGCGATGCGGTCGCGCATCCAGGCGGCCTGAATGGACCGGCGCAAAGCCTGGCGAAAGGTCTCAGCATTGTATTTGAAGCCGGTGTACCAAGTTTGCAATGCCTGCTCGCTCCCAATCTGTTCGATCATGCGGGCGATGCGTTCATCCAGGAGCGCATCATCGGCAGTGAAGCCCTGCTCGGCTGCCGCCTCAGCCAGCAAGGCCTGGTCAATCAGGTCTTGCAGCACTTTGTCCGCCTCTTCAGGTGCAAGTTCCGTACCCCTGGCGGCTTGAGCCATCGCCAGCTCGGCTTCATATTCAGCCAGGCTGATCTCGTACCCTCCGGCGCGCGCGGCCAGCGCGATGCTGGTCGCCGTGGGGGTGGGGATGACATCCGGCAAGGTCGCGGTGGCTGATACGATTGGCGTCGGTCCCGGCAGGTGCGGCGTGGGCGTTGAAGGGGGGCGGTTTGGGCGGCAGCCTGCCAGGGTCAATAAGAGCAGCCCGCCTGATAACATGGCGGTGATGAAAGATGAAGTGCGCTTAGACATGTAAAAGATACCTGTCTTCAAAGTCAGGATTATAAGGTGAAAGAGGAAATCATGCAATGAGGCATGAGTCCGGGGGCTTGACACCTGTTTCGGCTCAGGTATAATCCGGGCATTCGCATTTCAGAACGTCAGCGTGGAGACAAGTAGCCCGCCCGGCCATCCAGAGAGCCGCCGGAAGTGCGAGGCGGCAGACCAGCGTGGCAAAATCCACTCCACCGGCCCATTTCGGGCCAGGCGCGCCCGTAGGGATCCGCTGGATCGTAAGGGCGCCGGGTACGCCCGTTAGCGCGGTTATGAGGCCCTCCAGGCGGAAATCGCATTTCAACCGCCGCAGTGGAGCGGCAAATGCAGGTGGCACCACGAGCGCCCCCTCGTCCTGCGGGAACGGGGGCGCTTTCTTTGTTACGGAGGTGCTGAATGATCGACATCAACTTGATTCGCGAACAGCCCGAGCTGGTGCGCAAAGCGCTGGCAGACCGCCAGATGGACCCCGGGCCCGTGGATGAGATCCTGCGGCTGGACGAAGAGCGCCGGGAACTGATCCAGAAAGCGGAGGCGCTCAAAGCCGAGCGCAACGCGGTTTCCAAGGAAATCGGGCGGCTGAAGGACGCGGCCGAACGCCAGGCGAAGATCGAGGCCATGAAAGCGGTCGGCGACCAGATCGGGGCGCTCGACGACAGCCTGCGCCAGGTGGAGCAGGCCCTGGAAGGGGTTCAGGCCTCGATCCCCAACCTCCCCGACCCCCGCGTGCCCTACGGTGTGGACGACGCCGAAAACCTCGTCATCCGGCAGCACGGCCAGATCCCGCAGTACGATTTCGAGCCCAAACCCCATTGGGAGCTGGGCCCGCAGTTGGGGATCATCGATTTCGAGCGCGGCGTCAAAATCACCGGGTCGCGCTTCTATGTGCTGAGCGGGGCGGGAGCGCGCCTGCAGCGGGCGCTGATTTCATACATGCTCGATCTGCACGCTCGCCAGGGCTACACTGAAAAATACCCGCCCTTTATGGTCAAGGGAAAGACTCTGTTTGGGGCGGGACAGTTGCCAAAATTTGCGGACAACCTCTATCGCGACCATGAAGAAGACCTGTGGATGGTCCCCACGGCCGAGGTGCCGCTGACCGGGCTGCACATGGACGAGATCCTCGAGGAGAGCGAGCTGCCGCGGCTCTACACGGCTTATACGCCCTGCTTCCGCCGGGAGAAGATGAGCGCGGGGCGGGATGTGCGCGGCATCAAGCGCGGCCACCAGTTCGACAAGGTGGAAATGTACATCTACTGCAAACCGGATGAGTCGGAGGCGATGCTGCAGAAGATGACCGCGGACGCCGAGGAGACCTGCCGGCTGCTTGGGTTCACCTACCGGGTCAAGCAGCTCTGCACCGGCGACCTGGGGTTTGGCTCGGCGATCACGTACGACATCGAGGTGTGGGCGGCGGGCTGCCAGGAATGGCTGGAGGTCTCGTCGGTCTCGAACGTGACCGATTTCCAGGCCCGGCGGGCGAATATCAAGTACCGCCCCGCGGACGGCAAGCGGGTGCGCTTCCCGCACACGCTGAACGGCTCGGGGCTGGGGATGCCGCGCACGCTCATCGCGGTGCTGGAGAACAACCAGCAAGCGGACGGCTCGGTGGTGGTGCCGGAGGCGCTGCGCCCCTGGATGGGCGGGATCGAGACGATCCGGGCGGAATAGCTTGTCTCGCACGAGGGCTCACGGAGATCCATGGACCTTTCAACTGCGGCCACCCTGTGGGTAACGCTGTTTTTCATGCTGCTCGGGCTGCTGACGCTGCTGATTCCCATCCTGCCCGGGCTGGTGATCATGTGGCTGGCAGCCCTGGGCTACGGGATCGTGAGCGGGTTCAACACGCTGGGGATCGTGCTGATGGTCATCATCACGATCCTGGCCGTGGCCGGCTCGCTGGTCGACAACCTGTTCATGGGGGTTGGAGCGCGCCGCGGCGGGGCCTCGTGGAGCACGATCCTGGTGGCGCTGGTGGCCGGCCTGGTCGGGACGGTGGCATTCCCGCCGCTCGGCGGGTTCATCGCCGCGCCGCTGGCGGTGTTGCTGCTCGAGTACATCAAGCTGGGCGATCTGGGCAAAGCCTGGGCGGCGCTGCGTGGCATGGCGGCCGGTTTCGGGGCTGCGGTCGTGGTGCGCTTCCTGATCGGCTTGATAATCCTGAGCCTGTGGATTTTGTGGGTCTGGCGGGGTTAGGGGGCGAAGAAAACCATCCCAACGCCTAACCGCTCCAGGCCTTCGTTAGCCCAATATTCGACCAGCAGCGAATCGTCCTCGAGGGCGGCAAAGAGGGCCGGGATCGCGCGCGGGTCGCGCGCTTCGGCCAGGGCGCGCACGCCGAGCGGGCGGCTGCGCGGGGGCAGGCTGGGGAGGCAGGCGATGAGGGGCTCCACCGCCGGCGGGCCGATGGCGGTCAACGCCTGACCCGCGAGCTGGGCCGTGAGCATATCGGCGTCTTCGAGGGCGGCGATCAGCGGGAAAACTGCGGACGGGTCGGGGCGCTGGCGCAGACCCAGCGCGGCGCACTGGCGCACACTGGCGTCGGTGTCTTGCAAGGCGGAGAGCAGGGGCGGCAGGGCGGCTTCAGGTGGGACTTCGCTCAGCAGGCGGACCGCCCACCAGCGCCGGTCGGGCTGCGGATGGGCGAGCAGACCGGTCAGGTCATCCAGCGCCGCCAGGCGCTCCGAGACAGGCAGCCGGGCGAAATCCTGAGCGGCATGCTCGGCGGCCTCCTCGCCGGAGTTTAGCGCCTCCAGAAAAGCTTCAAGCGGACCTGTCAAGGGCGCCTGTCATTTGGGCGGGGGGACAGGCAGGTCTTCTCTGCTGACAGCCACCCACCGATCGCCCTCATCGATCAACATCACCGGGATATCATCTCGAATGGGATACTTGCGCCCGCAATCCTGGCAGATCAGCCAGGTCTCTTTGTAAAGCTCGAGCAGGCCTTCTTTTTCACGCACACAGGCAGGACAACGCAGGATGTCTAGCAGGTCTTGGCTGACCATGGGCACTCCTAAACTTGATGATGGGTGTTCGGGGCTGATTATAATACAGCGCCGGGCCGGCCTCAGGGGTTGATGCCGGTCGAGGGCTTGTTCTTCTTTGTGAGCTTGTTGAGGTTTGTGCCCGGCCCATACTGGTAGACCGCCGCCCAGGGCATGTAGTGGGTGACGAACGAATCCGTGAAGAGCGCCTGCCCATTCAGATAGACGGTGCGCACGACGGTGACGTCCGCGCCTTCGGCCTCCCAGTCCACCTGCTTGATCTCGCCCTTGGCGAGGTCGGGGTTTTCTTCGTAGACCGGGTCGGGGGGCTCGACCACGTCCTGCGGCCCGGTGGTCTCCCATTCGACCTTGCGGCCGTCGCTGGTGGAATAGAACTTCCAGGTGAGGGCGCGCGAATTGGGGTAGAAGTAGGTCTCCATGAGCAGCCAGTGCTCCGATGCGTTGACGAACTTGAAATCGACCATGGGGACAAAGACGGTCGCGTCCAGGCCCGCCAGGTCAGGGTCGTAGCCGTTGGAGGTCTGCTCGTAGTAGCCGACGCGGTAGGCGTGCGGGTGGCGCTCGATGATCGGAAGGCCGGCCATAAAAGCGGCCCGGAAGAGGGTGGTGCTGACCTGACAGACACCCCCGCCGACGCCCTTGATGGTGCGCCCGCCAAAGATGATCCAGGCTTCAGCATAGCCGTCGTCCAGGCTGACATTGCCCATCGCGTCGGCCATCGAGAAGGTCGCCCCGGGGGGGACGAGCAGCCCGTGGAAGTTCGCCGCCGCGGTCTCGATGTTATGCAGCCGCCCGGCGTCCGAACCGCGGAAGTAGGAGGTGTAAGAGACGATGTTCTCGGTGATGCCAAGCTGCTCGCCGGTGGCGTCGTCGCCGACGGCGGGCTGCAAGTCGGCGACGACGAGCGGCACGGTGTGCTCGCCGTTCAGGACCTTCTCCTGGATGAGGCGAACGCTGTTCTCCACTTCGAGGTTGCGCCCGATCACAGCCGGCTTGATCAATTCGAGCAGGTGCGTGTCGTCGTTGAAGATGAAGCGAGCGTTGGCCGGGAGGCGGTTGATATCGCCCGCCAGGGCAGTCAGATAGGTGGTCAGGGCTTCATCGCTCAGGTGAACCTGGATCTGTGCCGAGCCGGAGCCCGAAACCCGCTCGACGACCAGCATCTCAGCCAACTGGGAAGGGGGAATTTTATAGGGGCCTGCGTCGCCCGCGCGGGGGTCGGGGAACGTGAGGGTGAGCGGCTCGCTCAGGATGCGGCGGGCGGCTTCCGCCTGCGGGCTGGCGTCCATGATCTCAGGCGGGGTCTCCGCAATGACCAGCGGGATGACGCCGTCGGAAAGGGTGCGCACCTGCTGGTTCAGCGCTTCGAGCGAAGCCTCCACATCCAGCTTACGCCCCGCCTGCCCGGGAACAGCGACCACTTCGACGCCCTCCAGCTTGAGGGAGGCTTCGAGGGTGGGCCGGTCGACCTGGGCGGCGATGTGCATCAAATAGTCGAGGGCGTATTGCTCTTTGTAGACCAGTTCGGGGGAGAGGTCGACCCCCTTGCTCCAGGCGCGCAGCCGAGAGCCAAAGCGCTCGAAAGGGTTCCCCAGGCGGCCGAGGTAGTAGGCGGAGCGGGCGTTCTGTTCGAAATCGAGCGCAAGGCCCAGCTCGGCCGGGCTGGCGACCCAGATCTGCTGCCCGTCCTCGAAGACGATCTTGCCCGTCTG
>JADYYC010000064.1 GCA_020853835.1 Anaerolineales bacterium | reverse complement strand
TTGGTGAGCACATTTTCCCGCCCGAGCTTTCCCAGTTCTTGAGCGAGGTCTACCGCGAGAAGGGGGTGGAGCTCCTGCCGGCCGATGGCGTGGCAAGCCTCGAGAAAACCGGCGACAGCGTCAAGGTCCAAACCCGGAGCGGGCGCGCTTTTGAAGTGGACGGCGTGGTGGCCGGGCTCGGGGTGCGCCCTAACATCGAGCTCGCAAAATCCGCAGGGCTGCAAATCGAGAACGGCATCATCGTGGACGACCGCCAGCGCACATCCGTGCCTGATATTTACGCAGCAGGCGATGTGGCGATGTTCCCCCATGCCGCGCTGCAAAAGTATATCCGTGTTGAACACGAGGACAACGCCTTGAGCATGGGCAAACAGGCGGGGCGCAACATGGCGGGGGCGGATGAGCCGTATACGCATGCGCCCTATTTCTATTCCGATCTGTTTGAGTACGGTTATGAGGCGGTGGGAGAGTTAAGCAGCAAACTGGAGATGGTGACGGATTGGCAGGAGCCTTTGCGCAAAGGCGTCGTTTATTACCTCGCCGATGGGCACGTGCGGGGCGTGTTGTTATGGAATGTGTGGGGCAAAGTAAAGGACGCCACCGCCCTGATAGCCGAAGCCGGCCCATTTAAGGCGCAAGACCTGATCGGAAGAATACAGGCAGATTAGCCTTTTACAAGAGAAGAGAACGTCCCGAAGGCTCTGCCGGTGGAGCCTTCGGGTTGGTATTTCTAAGTTGAGGCGCCATCGCGTGGAGACGCGAGTTAGAAGAAGGCCGGTAGTATAATATTTTTAAGGTTTATGAAATGGCCTCAACACCCCAATGGCCCTTTGTGCCAATTCTTGCCAAGCTCGGTCTGGCGTTAGCCCTGGGGATATTTATTGGGCTGGAACGGGAAAAACATGGGAAAGAAGCCGGTATTCGGACTTTCGGTTTTGTTTCCCTGCTGGGCTGTATCGGCGCTCTTCTGGGGAATTCTTATGCGCTGCTCGCGTTAGGGCTGACAGGGATTTTAATCGTCTTTCTCAATTTACAGCGCCTGCAAACCAACAAAACGACCGGGCTGACGACCTCGGCCGCCCTTCTCGTGGTCGGGTTTAACGGCGTCCTGTGTGGAATGGGGCACACCTTCACGCCCACCGTCATCGGCATCTGCACGGCGTTCCTGCTGGCCTGGAAGGACCCGCTGACCGAGTTCAGCGTAGGCTTGACCGAACAGGAGATACGCTCGGCCATTTTGCTGGCCGTTATCGCGTTTATCGTATATCCCGTACTGCCCGACAAGGCGATCGATCCCTGGGGGCTCGTGGAAGTGCGGACGGCCTGGGAAACGGTGATTTTATTGGCCGCGATCGGTTTTGTGAATTACATCCTCTTGAAATTATACGGCGCAAAAGGGATCGAGTTGAGCGGCTTTTTGGGCGGGCTGGTCAACAGCACCGTCGCTGCCACGGAATTGGCGGTCAGGGTGCGCGAGGTCGGCGCGGCGCTGACGGTCACCGCTTTTCACAGCATCACGCTGGCAAATATCGGTATGCTTATCCGCAACGGGGTGCTGCTCGGCATCCTCTCACTGGACACCCTCCCCTACGCGGTGATCCCGTTGACTTTGATGTTGGTGAGCGGCCTGCTGCTCTTGTGGGTAGAGCGTGTGAGACACCAGGAGCCGCAGAAAACCAGCCTTAACCTGAAGTTCCAGTCGCCATTCTCGCTTTCGAGCGCGCTCAAGTTCGGGATCATCTTTGTCGTGCTTCAAGCCGCGGGCAATCTGGCGCAGCGTTATCTGGGCGCGTTTGGTTTTTACGCGGTGAGTTTCGCCGGCGGGATCGTCTCCAGCACTTCTGCCGTCGCATCAGCTGCGACGCTGGCAGTTCACGGTCAAATCTCGAACCAGGTTGCCGCGAACGGCGCCTTCGTCGCTTCGGTGGCAAGCGTCTTGATCGATCCAATTTTGGTGGCAAGAATTGCGCAGAACAAGAGCCTCAACGTCAAACTGTTCTCGGTCCTGGGCGCCGTCGCGCTCGTTGGGGTTGTTGCCGCCGTTTTACAGTCCTTGCTGGGGGTATAAGCGTATTTGACACAAACCTGCACCCCAAATCCATCCTGGCTTGTGGTTGAACCGATGAGAGGTGATAAATGAATAAAGAAATTCCTGAATTGTGGGAGTGGGCTGAGTATTATTGACCGTGGTGTTACATTGCAGCCGTGCGCCTGCATGAAATCGCACCCGAGTATGAAGGGCGGGTTCGTTTGGTGGAACGGGCATTCCCTTTGGAAGTCTATGGAGGGGGCCCGCCTGATCGTGAAGAGCTTGAACTGGAGATATGGCTGGCAGCCCTGCAGGAACCCCTGGCGGTCTTCAAACCGTTCGGCAACGAGTGGCCAACGACCACGCTGCCCGCGTTCGAGGCGGCCTGGTGCGCCGCCCAGCAGGGCGAGGCGGTCGGCCGCGACTTCGACCTGCGCATTCGCAGGGCTTTCTTCGCCGAGGGGCGCAACATCGGGCGGCGGG
>JADYYC010000063.1 GCA_020853835.1 Anaerolineales bacterium | reverse complement strand
ACTTCCTGACCGAGCAAGGCGTGCTGCACGCCTCCGGCGGGCGGCGCTTCTGGATGGCCGACCAGTACCCGGCGCAGGCCGTCTCGCTGCGCAGCGCCACCGCCCAGCCCGTGCTGCTCCAGGTGTTACAGAACGAGCAGCCGTTGACCTTAGGGCAGGTGGATTGGGGCAGCGCCCTGTGGATGGCGCACCCCCAGGCGGTCTACCTGCACGAAGCCGAGACCTATGTGGTGGACGAGCTAAACCTGGAAACACACACCGCGCGGCTGCACCCCGAGCGCGTCGATTACTACACGCTGCCACGCCGCGAGACCGCCGTGGAGTTGATCGAACTGCGCGAGCGCCTGGGGGTGTGTGGCGGGGCCAAATCGGAGGGCGAGATCTCGGTGACCACGCGCGTGACCGGGTTCAAACGCCTGCGCTGGCTCACCCACGAGCTAATCGACCAGGCGCCGCTCGATCTGCCCCCCTCCACGCTGCTCACCACCGGTTACTGGCTCAGCCTGTCCCCCGAGACGGTGGATCAGCTGCGCGACGCCGGTTTGTGGAGCAACGCCCGCAACGATTACGGCCCGAACTGGGAAGTTCAGCGCCAGCGCGCCCTGGAGCGCGACCGCTACACCTGTCAGGTATGCGGCGCCTCGGGCCAGGGGCGCAGCCTGCACGTCCATCACAAAACCCCCTTTCGCATGTTCGATTCGTTCATCCAGGCCAACCTGCTCGAAAACCTGGTCAGCCTTTGCCCGGAGTGCCACCGCCGGGTGGAGACGGCGGTGCGGGTGCGCAGCGGGCTGGCCGGGCTGGCCTACGCCCTGGGCAACCTGGCGCCGTTCTTCCTCATGTGCGACGTAAGCGACCTGGGCGTGCACTCCGATCCGCAGTCGCCGCTGGCCCAGGGAGACCCGGCGGTGGTGATCTACGACCAGGTGTCAGCCGGGCTGGGGTTCAGCCGCCAGCTCTTCGAGCTGCACGACGAGCTCGTGCGCAGCGCCCGCGAGCTCGTCTCAGTCTGCGCCTGCAGCGACGGCTGCCCGTCCTGCGTCGGTCCCGGCGGCGAAGGGGGAGCGGGCGGCAAGGAAGCCGCGCTGGCAATCTTGAACCTGCTGTGAAGCTCGCTCGCCCGGCGCGCGGGCAGATTTTTACTCCTTCACCTCGCCTTCCCCCTCGCCTGCGCCCCGCCCCGAGCGGCGGTTGAGCCACCACCCCAGCCCGAACAGCAGCGCCCCGCCGGAGGCCAGGCCGAGCGCCCCGAGCAGCAGCCCGCCCTCTGTCAGGCGGAACGGCGGGCGCGCCTGGGGAACGGCCCGGGCAGGGGTTTCGGAGGCGGCGGTTGGGGGCGCTGTGGGGGTCGCGGTTGGCGTGTGGCGCGCCGTGAGGCTGGGAGTGGGCGTGGCGGTCTGGGAGGGTTCGGTCGCAGCCGGTTCCGTCGTGCCCGAACCGGCGCGCGGCGTCCAGGTCGGGCCGGCCTCCTTGACCAGCAGCTTCTGACCCTCGTAGATCACGATCGTCGCGCCCATTTTGTTGAGCAATTGGAGCTGCGCTATCGGCACGCCATAGGCCAGCGCCACCGCCCAGAGCGTCTCGCCCGCCCGCACGGTGTGCACGATCGAGCCGTCCGGGCCGGGCGTCACGGTGTCGATGAGCGGCAGGTCGAGCGTCGGAGGCGGGCTGGCGGGCGGAGCGGGCGTGCCCGCCGCCTGATCCGTCGCCTGGATAACGGGGGCGGGCGGTTTGTCCCACTCCGCCGTCCACAGGTACGAAACAGTGATCCAGTCGTTCTTCTTTGGCGGCAGGCCGATGTCGTCCGCCACCTGAAACGCCAGGTCGATCCCAAACGGAGCGGTCACCTTGCGCCCGTACTGATCCAGCCCGCCGTTGTAACCGTTGAAGTAAGCCGCCTGCGCCTCCGGCATCCCCAGCGGCAGGTCGACAAACATGCGCCGCGGCGTGGGATCGCCCAGGGTGGCCCAGTAGTTGTCGTCGATGTTCCAGGGGCCCGACTCGCCCACCATCACGCCCGCCGCCTTCTTGTAGCTCAACGCCACCGAGTAGCGCCCGCCGGGCTGGTAGCCCTGATCGGCGCAGGTCTTCAGCCCGCCGTTCGAGAGCTTGAGGCACTGGTCGGGCAGCGCGACCGTGTACGCCCCGCCTTTGGACTCGAAACGGGTGGCAAAGATCTCGTAGGTGCGCGCCGCGCGGCGGGGCGCCAGCGCTCCGCCGGAGGCCAGGCCGCGCCGCGCCGCCTCGACGGGCCAGCGCCTTTCGATCCAGCCCACCAGCCGGCGGTAGGCGTAGTCACTCAGGCGGGCGCGCAGGCCCTGGTCGCTGCGATAGACGATCCCATCCACCTGCCAGTTGTAACCCAGCGCCCCGATCAGGCTTCTTTTTTGCGCCAGTGTCAGCCCGGGGCGGCTGATCAGCATTTCCGAACGCCGATAGAGCGCCCGCAGAGCCTGCCATTCCTCCTGCGCGATTTTCTGGACGACCGCAAATTCCGCCGGGGAGAGCCGCGCCCCAGCCCGCAGCGGCTGCTCCAGGCTGGCCGTCAGGGCGAAATAGCCCAGCAGCGGGCGCGTCCCCCATACCGCCGCGGCGTGAGGCCGCCCCGAGGGCATCAGCAGCGAAACAAAAACCAGGAGCCCCAGCCCCTGGTGGATTCTTAACCGCCATCCCTGCATGGACGTATTATAACCGTTTGGATTTGCACCCTTGCGCGAATCTGGTATAAATGTACCTCAGGAGGATATTCATGGAGCAGAGCATCTCGATCGGTTTCCTCACCATCCAGGCCGAGCAAGGAGAGCGGCGCGCCTTCCTGCCCAACTTTATCGCCAGCCTCGAGCGCCTGGGGGCGCAGGTCGTGCTGGAACAGGATTATGGCAAGCGCCTGGGCCTCAGCGAGGACGATTACCTTAAAACCGCCCCGCAAGTCCGCTTCGCCCCGCGGGAGGAGGTCTTCCAACAGGATTACGTCGTCGTCATCCGTTACCCAGGCGACGGCGAGATCGCGCGCTGCCAGCCGCGCGGCTGCCTGGTGACGATGGCGCACTACCCCACCCGACCGCTGCGGGTGGAGTTCCTGCGCTCGCAGGGCGTCGAATGCATCTCGCTCGACTCGGTCAAGGACGACACCGGGCGGCGGCTGGTGGAGAACCTGCGCGCGGTGGCCTGGAACGGGGTGCAGGTCGCCTTCCGCACCCTGCGCACCCTCTTCCCCTCGCCCGGGTTCGACAGCCCGCACCGCCGCCCGATCCAGGTGCTGACGCTCGGCTCAGGCGCGGTCGGCAGCCAGGTCACCCCGGCCGCCATCCGCTACGGCGACCTGGCGCTCTGGCGTGAGATGGTCGAGCGCGGCGTGCCGGGCGTGCAGGCGACGACGGTCGACTATGACACAACCCGCTTCGAGCCGCTCATGCTCGAGCTGCTGCGCGGGGCCGACATCGTCGTCGACGCCACCCAGCGCCCCGACCCGGCCCAGCCGGTGATCCCCAACGACTGGCTCGCCGCGCTGCCGCAGCACGCGGTGCTGGTCGATCTCTCGGTCGACCCCTATCGCTGCGAGGCGCCGCCTTTCTCCGT
>JADYYC010000062.1 GCA_020853835.1 Anaerolineales bacterium | reverse complement strand
CTGCCCCCTCGGGCGCGAAAGGCGGAAACCCGGATCAGAAAATACCCACCGAGCCGCTTCCTCTCGATCAAATTCCTGAAAGCGTACGCCTTCGGGCGCAGATTGCGGCGGGGAGCTTGAGCGCCGGGGAGAAAGCGCCCGTCGATGAACCAGCCAAAACCGAGAGAGCCGCTGTCCCTGCGGCTGATCCGGACGTTCTCGCCCAGGTCGAAGCCTTCCAACAGCAGAACCGGGCCCATTTACAATCGCAGATCGCCCCGCTGCGCGCCAGGATGTTGGATTACTTCGCTGCCAGCCGGTACACGGTTCAATACGCCTCCGAGACCGCGCCCGTGATCTTCCTGACCGGTCTGACGAGGGCGGATCTCGACCTGCTGTCGCGTCAGCCGGAAGTGGACGCCATCTACGACGCTTCTCAGCCGGGCGGCCCGCTGCTCGATATCGCCCGCCCGACCCAGAACGCCAACCTGTTGGAATTTTGGGGCGGTTATACCGGCTCCGGCGTCAACGTCGGCATCGTCGAAGGCGAGCGGGCGTCCAACGCCAATCCATATCTGAATGTTGTATCAACTCGCGATACGGGGCGCACGATCATGGGCCACCCCACCGGCGTGGCGGGAATAATCGGAAGTTTTCATTCAACCATACGCGGCATTGCCCCCGGGGTTAATCTTTACAGCGCCAACGGCGACGATTACGCGACGATCGCGGCCCTGGAGGCAGCCATGGACTGGGCTTCCGCCCGGGTGCCGATTTTCAATAACAGCTTTTGGGCTGCCGATTGTGGCCTTTCGAGTACGCTGCAGACCATCGACCGCCACATGGATTACATAGTGCGTTTTAACTATGATCTTGCCGTAGTCGCCTCGGGGAACTTCAACGTCTTGTCCTGCGATAACGTAAACCCTGGCTCGTATGTGTCTTCCCCAGGCAAGGGCTACAACGCCCTCACGGTTGGAAATTATGAGGATAAAAACACGCTGAGTTGGTCTGATGACACGATGCGGGCTTCCAGCTCATACAACATAAGTGGGCGTTACAAGCCCGAGGTCGCGGCGAGTGGCAGCGATATCAACAGCACTACTACCGCCTTCCCCTGGACGGGAAACATCGGCTCGGGGACGAGCTTTTCAGCCCCGATGGTGACCGGACTGGCCGCCAATTTGGTGCAGGCCGATTCAAGCCTAATCGGCAGACCTGAAGCGCTGTCCGCCATCATCATGGCTACCTCCCTGCACAACATCGAGGGGTCTACGAGGTTGAGCAGGCAAGATGGAACTGGCGGGATCGTCGCCTCGGCCGCCATGGCAACCGTCGAACGTGGAAATTTTGATGACGTATTGATTAGCAGCAGCACCACTTTTCCACTCGAATACACCCAGTATGCCTACGCGGGCGAGACGGTTCGTTTTGTGATCCGCTGGTTGTCCAATCCCGACTCGGGTTACACTACAGACGATCTGCCGGCTGACCTGGATCTGCGCGCCTACCGCGCAGACGGGACGACTTTGCTGGCTTCATCGATAAGCGCAAGTAATAACTATGAAATCGTCGAGTTTGTCGCCCCGGCGTCGGAGACCTACGAGTTTCGCGTCAGTCTTTTCGGCAGTTACACCGGTTCATCATCCTGGCTGGGTGTGGGCTGGTGGCGCGGCGTCTATAGAATATCGCCTGACGTTGGTTATGGCGATCCCAAAGCCTCCCCGATGGGCACCCAACTGGCAGTGAAGCCCAATGACTGGAGCCCTACAATTTACTGGCGCGCTCTAGGCATCCGGTCTGATAATAGCGATCACGACCTGGTGATGTACAGCAACTCGTTTGCCGGCGACCCCGCTTTGCGCTCACAGCTTGCCTACTCGGCGTCTGCTGCAGCGGTTGATTACATCGTTGTTGACGGCAATCACTGGCCCTCGGCCAACCTGGAGCATTATCGGGTAGATCATTGGTCCGGGACGGGGGGATACAAGCTGAGCCGCTCGAACCAGGGCGTCCTGATCCCCGGGCCGGGCTGGTATGGGCCTTTTAGCATGGGCAGCGTCGAGGTGGTCAAGGTTTTTGATGTATGGTTCGCGTCGATGAGAAGCAAGCGGATCCAAATCGTCCCCACGGGAGCCAACGCGGCGGATCTGGGCGTCGCCTTGTTCCGTTCAATGCCAGCCGACAGCGCTACCTGGTCGCAAGGACGTTTTGCTGCCCAAACGACGGGCGATGCTTCGACTTCTGCTTCCCAGATTGAAGAAGTCAAGTACCTTTTCCCTGGCGGCACAACCGATTTTTTAGGTTTGGTGGTCTACAGCAAAACCTCGAACCCGGCTCAATTCTACATCTATGTATCTGACCTCAGCGTTTTTATACCGCTGGTGGGACGTTAGACGCATATTCATCATTACGCATCTCTTGGTCTCAGCCGTATCGCCGGATGACTTCGAGATACGGCTGAGCCAATTTAATCCATGCTCGAAGGAGATGGCGCGCTCACCAGCGCCGCCTTGCCGGAACTATATGAGGGGTATTTATCGTCTATAGGATGACAAGAAGGCGATAAAACCAGCCCCAAAACACAACATGCGGGCGCGAGTTGGAGGTGCGTGATGTTTCGTTTGAGCTTTGCCAAATTGGCCGGTATGAGCGGCGCGTTTGTGCTGCTCTTATGCGCCTGTTCCCCAGGCATCGATCTGGAAACCGATTTTCCTCTTTCCAGGCGAGTCAATCCGACTGAGCCGAGCCCTTCCGAGACCGGCAACCCGTTCGGGGACCCTCCGGCGCCAGGCAGCCTGCCCTTCAAGGTGATCGATTTTGGCGCCCCCACAGACGGAGGCGCCGCCCCGTTTGCGCTCGCCATGCGCAGCGATCAGGGCGGAGATGCGACCCTGCGTTCGCTGCCGGAGGATGCGCGGCATGAGTTAGAGATGGCGCTCGCTGCAGATCAGGCTTCG
>JADYYC010000061.1 GCA_020853835.1 Anaerolineales bacterium | reverse complement strand
GCCTCGATAAGCAAGAAGGCCAGCAACAGCCGGGCAGTGGAGCGTTCTCGAAAAGGGTCTTCCTCGTCGACTTTTCTAAACAGATCCAAGCCAGCCGTCACCGCGATGGCCGCAAGCACAACAAACCCAAACCAGGCCAACCAGGTGTTCACGCCCCAGCTTGCAAAGCGCTGCAAGTCATAAATGGCGAAAACCAGATAAACGGGCAGTACCACGCGCATCCAGCGCCGGAAACGAGAAAACTCACCGGCGGTAAAGCGCACAAAATAGGGGCGTTGGGCAGGCAGTTCGGCCGGTTCGGTGAACAGCCCTTTCCACATCGCGCCGCCTGCCAAAAGACCAAAGCTCACTAAGTGCAGCCAGCGCGGGATGACCTGCCACCATACCCCTGCGCCGTGGGTCATCATCGTCAGCCAGACGCCCACGAACGAAGCAATGGAGATAACCGTTAATGCAACTTTCGGTAAGATATATTTATCCAGTAAATGTGTAGAAGCGGTTACTGGAACAGAAGTTCGCAAGGTATTCATCGAGTCTCCTCCAGTTTTGTCTGTGGAATTTCCAGGCGATCAATCACAGCCTGGGCAAGGGTTTGAAACGCTGGCCGTGAGGCTGTATCGGGATCAAGCGCGGCTGGGTACCCCCGGTCGCCATCTTCGCGGACGGAGATCTCCAGAGGGAGTTCAGCCAGCAACGGCAAGTTGAGTTCGGCGGCAAGCTCACTGGCGCCGCCATGACCAAAAATCGCATGCTCGTGCCCGCAGTCAGTGCAGCGGAAATAACTCATATTCTCAACCAGTCCAAGCACCGGCACGCCGACTTTCTGGAACATGGTCAACGCCTTGCGGGCGTCGTCCAGCGCCACCGGCTGGGGCGTCGAGACGATGATCGCGCCGCTGACCGGGATGCGCTGCGTCAAAGAAAGCTGGGCATCGCCCGTGCCGGGCGGCAAATCCACGATCATGACATCCAACTCTCCCCACAGCACATCGCGCAAGAATTGCTGGATGGCTTTGTCGATCATGGGGCCGCGCCAGATCATAGTCTGGTTTTCCCCGGCAAAACCCAGGGACATGAGCTTGACCCCGTGCGCAAGCGCCGGCACCAGCTTGCCGTTCTCGGCCGGTGGGAGCTTTTTGACGCCCATCATGCGCGGGATATTTGGCCCATGGATATCAGCGTCCAGCAAGCCAACTTGCAAGCCCATTTGCGCAAGCATCACGGCCAGGTTCACTGCAACGGTGCTTTTGCCCACGCCGCCCTTCCCCGAGGCGATAGCCACCACGCGCTTGATGCCGGGTATTTCTTCGGGCACCGGCGCGCCTTTGTGGATTTTCTGGGATGGCGCCGGCTTGCCGATCTGGATTTGCACTTCGGCTACGCCGGGCACCTCACGGGCTGCCCGGTAGGTTTCGTCGATGATCGTCTTTTGCACATCTTGGGGCAAATTGGAGATCACCAAACCGATCCTGGCAGTCGATCCTTCCATGAGGACGCCATGCACCAGGCCAAAGGAAACGATATCGCGCGAAAACCCCGGATATTTCACCTCTCGCAATGCGCGGAAAACGGCGTCTTTAGTTGTGTCCATCGCTGTTCCTCCTGTTCAACCGATCCCCAAAAGGGCGCGTCCCCTGGGTGAAATCATGATCGGATTCCAGGGCGGATCCCAGACAAGTTGGACATCCACGCCGGCGATGTCGGGGATTGACTGCCACAATACTCGCTCGATCTCCTGAACAAAGCTGGCGTGCAGTGGGCAGCCTGGGGTTGTGAGGGTCATCATGATCTCCACCCGCGCCTCATCCGTGATAGTTATGCTGTAGACCAGTCCCAGATCGACAATATTGATGCCCAGTTCAGGGTCTATCACGTTCTCAAGCGCTTCGAGGACCGCCTCTTCCGTGAATTCAAGCTGAGCCAAAGCTGTCATCCATCCACCACCAAAACCAACTGATATGGAAGCGAGATCGCCCCTTCGGGACAGACTTCCTCGCAGACTCCACAGTAATTGCACGCATCGGGTTCGCGAACCGCCGCGACATCATCTACCAATTCCAGAGCATCTGTCGGGCAGGCGATGACGCACTCGCCGCAGCCGGTGCAGATATCTGGATCAATTTGTGGATTCCAGGTCTCATCTTCTGTCATTCATTCGCTCCTCATGCGCACGATCGAGATCACTCAGCGCGATCACGATCGGCCAGCTTTCTAACCTTATTCCCGTCAACTTATCCACATCTCGGATACTGATCTTTCTTAAACATACTAGATGATGAAAATCCTGGCATTGATTATGATCAAGTACTCGTCAAGGGCTTGCGGTGCCCTGGCGGAAGATCTCCGGCTGTTCGGGGCCCTTGACGACCAGGAACCCCACCGCCCCGCGCTCAGTCCGGCTGAGGGCGTGATCGACCAGGAGATACTGCCCCGGCACATTTACCTGAAGCTCAACCATCACTGCCCCGCCGGGCGGAACGGTCACGGTCTGGACATTGGTCAGAGGTACGCTGTTGAGCGCCCCAAAGGTGTAAACCCGGTCGAAAATCTCGCCGATGATGTGGAACGATGAAGTTTTGTTAGGCCCGCCGACCCCAAAGAAAATACGGACGGTGTCTCCAACCTTTGCAGTGAGCAAGTTGCCCTCTTTGGTCAAAGCCCCATCTGCCCCATTGAAGACATAATACTCGGGCAGCTCGTGGCCCATTTTATCGGCGCTGAAATCCAGATGCCCGCCTGTGCCATAGGGCTGGTCGGTGTAAAGCTCTCCCTGCATGACGTAATATTCCTGATCGACGGGCGGTAGACCCTCTTCCGGCTCGACCAGGATGAGGCCGTACATGCCGTTGGTGATATGGTGCGGCACGCTGGGCGTGGCGCAGTGATAGACATAAATACCTTCTGCCATTGCTTTGAATGTGAAGACCGACTCCTCGCCAGGCTTGGTCTCGGTGAAGACATGCCCCCCACCTGGGCCTGTGACTGCGTGCAAGTCGATCGAATGTGAGAAGTGGCTATCAGGCGAATTGCGAAGCGTCAACTCGATCGTGTCGCCAACGCGCGCCCGCAGCATCGGCCCTGGAACCGTGCCATTGAACGTGAAGTAGCTATAAGTGGCGTTGTCTGCAAGCTGTCCAACCACCTCTTTCGCTTCCAGCTCAACCCGTATGGTCTGTGGCTCTCGATCCCCAACCGGGTGGGGGAGGTCTGCAGGGTGATGGACGATGTCCTGACCAATCTCTGCGCTGGCTGTCGGTTCCGCCGCCCCGCCAACCTGCAACGTTCCGAACATCCCGGCCTGACGGTGACCCGGAATGGCGCAGTAATAGACGTAGCTGCCGGCTTCAGGAACGGTGAAGCGGATGGTTTTTTGGGCATCCTTGTCTGCAAACTGACCGGTAGACACGCCAAATTCATCGATGGTCAGATCATGGAGAACGCCATCTTTATTGATCAGGGTAATCTCAACCACATCCCCCGGCTGAGCGGTGAGGGTCGGGTTGATCACCCCATCGATCTCGCCCCCGACGCCGATGAAAACCAGCCCATGTGCCCCCGAGTCCGTTTCGAGCGTATACGTCACGGTCGCTTGCTGGTCGTTCTGGGCGCTGATAGTCGCCGGCGTGGCTGAAGTTGCGGGCGTGCGCGTGATCTTCGGCCTGGCGGTTCGCGTCGGTGTTGGCGGAACCCCCGCGCCCGTCATACCCGAACATGCACTCAACACAAACACTGCCACCAGGAAAATCCAGAACATTCCTCGGATCTTTTTCATTATTGCTATCTCCTAATGCTAATGGAATTGAAATATAGAGACGGATACCCCGTTTCATGACCTGTGCAACGGACGCGCAAAAAGTCCAGGCTGGAGTTTAATGTCAGCGGGGGGATTTTGCCTTGATATTAATCAATTTGGGTCTAATTGAGCCTGATGGCGGAGGAGGCCCAGATCCGTGATCATGATCCGGTGCCGGTCGAAACGGATGGCCCCTGCCTTTTCCAGGGTGCGCAGCGACCGGCTGATCGTCTCGGGCGTTGTAGCCAGGTGGCTGGCGATCAACGCCCGAGTGATCGCGGGATGGGCGGAGGCGGGGTTCTCCACCTGTTCGACCAAGAACTTCGCCAGGCGCGCAATCACAGGGCGCAGCGCCAGATCCTCCAGGCGATCTACCAGGTTGCGCATCCGTCCGGTCAGCCCGTGGATCACTGCCAGACACAGCTCGTGATCCTCCTGCAGGGCGGCAACAAAAGCGTCGCTCGGGATGACCCAGGCTTCTACTTGTGTGATCGCCATCGCGTTGGCGAGATTGGGCGCATTATCGAGCGCGGCCAGGTCATTGAAGGTGTCGCCTGGCCCAAAGAAGCGCAAGATGTATTCCTGACCCTCTGGAGAAAGTTTGAAGGCCTTCACGCGACCTTTTTTTAATATCCACAACCCCGACGATTCATCGGATTCCAGAAATATAATTTCCCCAGGCAGGAAGTTGTGATGAATGGCTTGCCCGGCAAGCTTAATCAGTTGATCTTCGCTGACAAAACTAAAGTATGGAAACTGCCGCAAAAAGGGGAGCAAGGATAAGTGGTTCGTGATTGCCATCTTTGTCACGTAGATCTATCAAGTCGCGCTTTGGGCAGCCAAACCGATAGCTTCTGCGTTTCATAAAAAACCAGAAGGCGGTTCCTCCCAATTTAGCATGCACCAGTTTACCACGCTTGTTGAGATATATTGTGGTTATAGGGTGTTCTAGCTGCCGCCTGTCAGGCCAATTAATTGGGCGAACCGCCTCGACTAAGTTATAATTCGAGGCGCACATAAAGAAGGCCAGTAATTCAAGACAGCGCAATGGTTCGAAGGCAGCCCCTCTCCAAAATCCGATGAAGTCGTTTGGGAACAGAGAAGAAGGATAACCTCATGTCCGATCAGCAAACGAGCTCCCAGAATCTCTCCCCGTGGTGGCGGCATGCCGTCATCTTGATCCTCATCGCCGGCTTCAGCGTTTTGGTGATGCTTGCCGTTCGCACCTATCGCGATGCGCCGCCTATCCCTGAGAAGGTGATCGACCCCGCGGGCGAAATCGTTTTCACTAAAGAAGACATCCTGGCGGGTCAGCAGGTCTTCCTGAGGTATGGGCTGATGGAAAACGGCACCATCTGGGGACACGGCGGATATCTGGGGCCTGATTTCTCCGCCGACTACCTGCACACGCTCACTCTGGACGCCCAAAATGTCATTGCCAACCAGCTCTTCCAACGCAGTTGGAGCGAGCTAAACCCCGAGGAGCAAAACGCGGTTGCCGCCCAGGTTCATGACGAGCTCAAAGCGAACCGTTACGATCGCAGCACAAGGGTGTTGACCTTCACCCAGGCGGAGGCCGCCTCATACGAGAACCAGATCCAAATGTGGGCGGGGTATTTTGTCCAGCCAACCGGGAATGGCGGCCTGCCGCCCGTCTACATCACCGATCCGGTAGAGCTCCGGCAACTGACGGCTTTCTTTGCCTGGACGGCCTGGGCGTCTGTCGCTAACCGGCCCGGCCTGCCGTATTCGTATACGAACAATTTTCCCTATGATCCCGAGGCTGGCAACACCCCGCCGGCCTCTGCGACGCTATGGAGCGCCTTGAGCCTGATCGCGTTACTGGGCGGCACTGCGGCGGTGTTGTTCGCATTTGGCCGGTTCGATTTCCTCGGATGGAAGCGCAAGGCTGAACACGTCCACCCGCAGACGATCCCCGGCGGCGTTACCACGCCCAGCCAGAAGGGTTTGATCAAATACTTCCTGGTGGTGGCGCTGCTCTTCCTGGCGCAGGTGACGGCGGGGGCGGTGATCGCCCATTACCGCGCCGATCCGGGGTCGTTCTACGGGATCGACCTGTCGCGTTTCTTGCCCTCCAACCTCGCCCGCACCTGGCACTTGCAGGTCATGCTCTTCTGGGTCGCCACCAGCTATGTCGCTGGGGGTTTATTCCTGGCGCCGATTATCGGCGGGAAAGAACCCAAGAAGCAGAGCCTGGGGGTCAACCTTTTATTCGGGGCGCTGTTGCTGGTTGTGGCGGGCAGCCTCTTTGGTGAGTTGCTGGGGATCAACCAGTTGTTGGGCAACCTCTGGTTTTGGTTTGGACATCAAGGCTGGGAATATCTGGACCTCGGCCGTTTCTGGCAGATTCTGCTCGCGCTGGCGCTGATCTTCTGGGTTTTCCTGCTCTTTCGAGCCATTGCCCCGGCCCGGAAAGATCCGGAGCGGAAGGAGATGGCTTCGCTGTTCCTGTACACGGCGATTGCAATACCGCTGCTATACCTGCCTTCCATGTTCTTTACCGGCACGACTTCTTTCTCGGTGGTCGATATGTGGCGGTTTTGGATCGTCCACCTGTGGGTAGAAGGCTTTTTCGAATTGTTCGTTACGGTGATGGTGGCGATGACCTTCCTGCTTCTTGGGCTGGTCTCGCGCCAGACCGCGGCGCGCGTGGTGTATCTGGACGCCATCCTCTACCTGGGCAGCGGCATCATCGGCACCGGTCACCACTGGTATTGGACCGGGCAGGCGAACATCAGCCTGGCGCTGGGAGCCACTTTTTCAGCCCTGGAGGTGGTCCCGCTGACCCTGCTCACACTGGACGCCTGGGATTTCATCCGCTTGACGCGCGGAAAGTGCGATATCTGTGGGAAAGAGGTCTCGGTGCCGCACAAATGGACCTTCTACTTCTTGATGGCGGTCGGTCTCTGGAACTTCGTCGGCGCAGGCATATTTGGTTTCCTGATCAATTTGCCCATCGTCAGCTATTATGAAGTCGGCACGATGCTGACGCCCAACCACGGGCATGCGGCTTTCATGGGCGTCTTCGGCATGCTCGGGGTGGCGTTGATCGTGTTCGCGTTGCGCGAGGTGCTGACCGATGAGAAGTGGGGGCGGATCGAAAAGTACGTCAAGTTTTCTTTTTGGGGTCTAAACATCGGTCTGGCTTTGATGGTGATCACGAACCTTTTCCCGGGCGGGGTGCTTCAGATGATCGACGTCCTCAACCACGGTTACTGGCACGGGCGCGGCCCCGAATTTCTGAACCAACCGCTGATCAGAGCCATCGAGTGGGTACGCTTACCCGGAGACCTGATCTTCGTCATTGTCGGCGTGATACCGCTCGTGATCGCAGCAGGATGGGCTTACTTCGACATGAAGAAGCCAAAAGGAGAACAACCGTTTTTTGAGAACCCATAAGTCCGAGGGGTGTTGTAGTTTCATTTACCAGGTAAAAGGAGAATAAAGGATGAAAACCGAAGCTTTGATGGAAAACTGGGAGTTCAAGGAAGAAGATCCGTACGCCGAGCCGCTTTTCGTGGCGTCCGACGGAAGGATCCTGCGTTTTGCACTGCGACCAGGGCAGTCAATTCGCGAGCATCACGCGCCTCATTCACCGGTGTACATTGTGATATTGAAAGGGCAGGGCATGTTTGCCGGCGCCGACGGTAAAGAGCAGAAACTTGGCCCCAACACGTTGATCATCTTCAATGCGAAGGAGGACCATTCGATCCGCGCCCTGGAAGAAGATCTTGTATTTGTCACATTCATGCATGGAGCGCCGCATCTGGCGTAGACCTCCGCAACGTTACGACATATGCCTCTTCTAACGCGCTTGTTCATCAAGACCGGGTTCGTTTACTTCGTCCTGGCACTGGTTGTGGGGCTGTTGATGGCGGTACAAGCGGTATGGAAGCTTGCCATACCATCCGCCGGGCTTTTTCCGGTCTACGTCCACTTGCTGGTTGTGGGCTGGCTGACGATGCTGATCATCGGCGTGGCTTTTTGGATGTTCCCAAAGTACACGCGCGAGCAGCCGCGCGGCAGCGAGAAGCTGGGATGGGCAAGTTATTTCTTGCTAAATATCGGGCTGTTGCTGCGCGTCGTCAGCGAGCCGGCAAGCTCCGTGAACGCACCCGGGTCGTTGTGGGGAATTCTATTGGCGGTTGGGGCGCTCTTGCAATGGATGGGCGGTATGGCCTTTGTGGGCAACACCTGGTGGCGTGTAAAGGAAAAATAAGATGCCGCGCTTGAGCGTCTGGTTTATCCGCGCCTCGTTGGTATATCTTGCCACAGGTTTCACCTTTGGAGCGCTCATACTTGCCAACAAGGGGCTGGGTTTCTACCCCGTTGTGTGGAACGCCTTGCCCATTCATATTGAGGTGCTTCTGCTGGGGTGGTTCGTCCAGTTTGCCTTCGGTGTCGCGTTCTGGATCCTGCCGCGTTTGAAGCAGGATTCACCGCGAGGGAACGAGACCCTTATCCTGGTCGCTTTTGTGATGCTCAACCTGGGCATTGTCTTGATCATTGTCGAAACGATTTTCAAGGCCCAGGGTCTGGAATGGATAGGGAGGCTGGCTGAAGTGGTGGGCGTGGCGGCGTTTATCGTCGGCTCGTGGCAACGCGTGAAGCCAACCATTGTTCCCTGAGGTTGGCTGGGCTGTCTCAGATTATTATGAACGTTTAATCCGGGGCTGGTAAAATACCTGCGCGGAACTGGTATAGATTCACGAAAGACCTTATATTCGTTTGGGAGGATCAGTTATGATGAATGAAGCAGTAGTTTCCATGATCAACGATCAGATCGAGCATGAATTCTTTTCGGCTTACCTGTATCTTTCGATGGCAGCTTATTTCGAATCCAAAAGCCTGTCCGGGTTTGCGCGCTGGATGCGCTTGCAGGCGGATGAAGAGCGCGAGCACGCCATGAAGTTCTTTGATTTCCTCATCGACCGGGGCGCGCGGGTGAGCCTGCACGCCATCAGCCAGCCGCAGGCCGAATGGACTTCAGTCCTTGACGTGTTCGAGCACTCTCTCCAGCACGAGCAAAAGGTCACCAGCCTGATCAACTCGATCTACGAGAAAGCCGTTCAAGAAAAGGACTACCCTACCCAGGTAATGCTGCACTGGTTTATCGACGAGCAAGTCGAGGAAGAAAAGAACGTCGGCCAGATTGTAGACATGCTGCGCATGGCCGAAGACCGCCAGGCGGCGCTACTCAACCTGGATTACCACGTTGGTAAGCGCAGCGAGTAAGCCAGCGGCCCAAAATAATCGTTCCGTCAGGCGAGCTGTGTCTGGCTCGCCTGACCATCATCCAGCCCCACAGATGAACGTCCGCCCAGCCGAGCCGCGCGACCAGGTGAAATGGCTCCAGATGCGCCAGGCGCTCTGGCCCGATTGCCCGCTTGATAAACACCGGCGCGAAATGGACGAGATCTTACAAAACTCACAATCCCTGGCGGCTTTTATTTGCGAGTACGCGGGAGCAGGGCTGGTCGGGTTCCTGGAAGCCTCTTTGCGCGCGCACGCCGAAGGCTGTGATACGAGCCCGGTGGGTTACATCGAAGGCTGGTATGTGGACCGAAAGTACCGCCGGCAGGGTCTGGGAGGCGCGTTGGCGCGCGCCGCTGAGACCTGGGCGCGCCAGCAAGGCTGTCTCGAAATGGCCTCGGATTGCCTGGTCGCCAATCGCGCCAGTCTTGCCGCTCACCGCGCCCTGGGCTTCGAAGAAGCCGAGCGCCTGATCCATTTTCGAAAAGACCTGTCCCCATAAACAAAGGCTGCAATGAGCCTCACCTTCCTGGAACTGAAAGATATTGCCGAGCGCGAAATCGAGCTGGTAAACCCCACCAGCCCTGAGAAACTCCTTGCCCTTGGAAGTTATGCCGGCATAGCGCCTGGTAAAACCCTGATCGATTTTGGTTGCGGCTATGCCGAGCCGCTGGTGTTGTGGGCGGAGCGCTTCGGTATCTCCGGAGTTGGGATCGAGGTGCGCGCAAAAGCCGTCGAACGGTCTCGCGTAAAAATCGCGCTGCACGGGCTGTCCGACCGGCTGCAAATTGTACAGGGACGGGGCGCGGAGTACGCCTTCGAGCCGGGTTCGTTCGATTTCGCTGCCTGCATTGGCGCTTCTTTTGTTTGGAAAAACCTGCCACAAGCCCTCGCCGCGCTGAAAAAGGCGATTCACCCCGCTGGCAAGATCCTGCTGGGCGAGCCATACTGGCTGAAAGACGCCGTCCCGCCTGACTTGGCTCAGGCACAAGCGGAAATCCACAGCGAGATCGGGCTGTTAGATGCTTTTCGCCAGGCAGGCCTGGAAGTGGAGATCATTCTGCACTCAAGCGTAGACGAATGGGATCGCTATGAAACCGCCAACTGGCATGGTCTGGTAAAGTGGATGGTCGAAAACCCCGGTCACCCCGATCTGCCAGATGTGCGGGCCCACCTGCATGAAAGCCAGGATGAATACATGCGTTATGGGCGCGAATATTTCGGCTGGGCGCTCTATCTGTTGAGCCAAACCTTGTAAGAAGAATGGAAATTCGCACGCACGCG
Source organism: Anaerolineales bacterium (assembly GCA_020853835.1). Lineage (GTDB taxonomy): Bacteria > Chloroflexota > Anaerolineae > Anaerolineales > UBA4823 > UTCFX2. The sequence goes on along the minus strand of JADYYC010000061.1, from coordinate 1,594 downwards.
CGAAAGCGCTGCGCCATTCAAAGGGCCGGACTATGACAACGACCTGGTGAGAAACGGAGATTATCTTTGAAACTGGCAACGCTTTGCTACGTGCGTAAAAACGGCAAGACGCTCATGGTCCACCGCGTCAAAAAGCCGAACGACATGCATGAGGGAAAGTGGAACGGGTTGGGCGGCAAGTTGGATCCAGGCGAGACGCCCGAAGAATGCGCCCGGCGGGAGATCCGTGAAGAATGCGGCCTGGAAGTCGAACAGCTCACCTGGAAGGGGCTGCTCACCTTCCCTCTATTTGCCAACGACGAAGACTGGTATGCGTTTGTGTTCGTTGCTCGGGCGCAGGAGGGCGAATTGATCGAATCGCCCGAAGGAGACCTGCGCTGGATCGACGATGACAAGATCACTGATCTGCCTCTATGGGAGGGCGACCCGATCTTCCTGCCCTGGCTGGACCGTCCGGGTTTCTTCTCGGCTAAATTCAACTATGTAAATGGCAAATTCGTCGATTATTCCGTGAATTTCTACGAATAAAGGAGCGACTTCGGAGAGGGGGAGATGTTTTACGGTGATCTAATGTCTAATTAACGCCATATCTCTCAAAGAGCCTCAATACGATATCCGCATAATAATAGCCCACGTTCATGGGGCCGTAGGATTTCAGAGCCTCGCGGTAGCTGCCCGTCTTGTTCACCAGCCCTGCCAGCATTTTCGTGCCATAAGAAATATTAAAAGAAGGATCATACAGTTCAGCGGCGCTGGGCCGGTCCGCAAAACACGGCCCGTTGGCGCACATGAAGGACGCCGCCAACCCGTCGCTTGGCATCACCTGCATTAACCCCACCGCCCCGCTGTGGGAATAGGCGTCGGGGTTGCCCCCGCTTTCCTGTAAGACGAGCGCCGCCACCAGGTCGGGGGGTAGGCCGCGCTTTTCGGCGTGCTTGGTGATCAACCCACACCATTGCTGGATTTTCTGCGGGAAACCCGGACTTAGACGGCACTCGCCGCCGGGGTCTTCGTTCTGGTTTTCGTCAAGTGTGAATTCCGCGTTGACTTGGTTCGGGTCCGCCGCTTCGACTGAACTTGAGACAACCGTCTGTCCTGTGTATGAAAAACTCGCCGAGAAAAGATAGAGCAACCCTCCCAGCGCCAGGCATGCAGCCAGTGTGATACCGTACAGAATCGCAGGCCAGGGAGGCTGCCAGTGTACATCCAGAGAAGCTTCGGCGATTACCCCCCATTCGTCTTGATAATGGTCTACGCCAACAGACTGCGAATAATTTTCGTCTCCGTCAACCCATTCTCCCGGGTCGTAGAATTCCTGCCCATCATTATCATTATCCTCGTAATCCCATGAGTAATCCAACTGATCATCGTCAAGATCGAGGTCATACGTTTCAACAACATGGTTTTTTCTGAACATGATTTATAATAGAAATTATGTTCTAATTGCCTCTTGACAAAATTCCGGGAATGTTCTATTATTGCACTAGAACATCTGTTCTATATTATATCCAAACCTGCCTCGTATGTCAACTGTTGCAGGTCGAATTTTGAGAAGAATTATTCAGGAGGCCCAGATGAGTACAAATGTTTCTGT
>JADYYC010000060.1 GCA_020853835.1 Anaerolineales bacterium | reverse complement strand
CGTTCTGCGGGGTATGCGGGCTGGGGAGGCTGATCGCCGAGGGACAGGGAGATTTGCTCGTGGAGCTGCGGGCGTTTGCGAGCGACCCTCGCTGGAGGGTGCGCGAGGCGGTTGCGATCGCGCTCCAGTGCATCGGAAAAGCGGACCCGAGGCGGATGATCGAGATCTGCGAGGGCTGGAGCGCGGGGAGCTGGCTGGAGAAGCGGGCCGTCGTCGCCGGGTTGGCAGAGCCGGTCCTTCTAAAGGAAGTGGAAAACAGCGAGCGCATCCTGGGGCTGTTCGACCGGATCACCGCGGATCTGGCAAGGAGCGCCCGACTGTAAAGAGGCGGGCTACCGGGTGCTGCGTCAGGCTCTCGGATACGCCTGGAGCGTGGTGGCGGCAGCTTTTCCGCAGCAGGGGATCATCCTGATGGAAAAATGGCTGGAGAGCTGCGATCCCGACGTGCGCTGGGTGATGCACGAGAACTTGAAGAAAAAACGGCTGCAACGGGCTGCGCCGCAGTGGACAGAAACCTGGCAGGCCAGGCTGGCTGAGGGTACAGAAAGAAAAAACGGGCCTCGAGAATCAGACAGCAATTGAGGTAACGGACGAGGTGAAATTGACCATCGCCTGGGGAGTGCGAAGCCAGGTCGATGCCGTGGCGTGGTCCCGGTTGCAAGGGCAAAGGGTGGCAATCAAAGAAAGCCAAGTATCATCAATCTGTCAAACGTCACAGAAAAAATATGACGATTTTTACTTCAAGGGGAGATTTGTTGCTCGTATAATATATTCGAAATCCTGAATATAAGGTGAGCAATGACAACAATCTCCCCTGAAGAGCGGATAGCTAATCTGTTCCGCAACGTAAGCCAGCCAGAACGCATCCGAATTCTCCTCACGATCGGCAATGGAGAAGCCTGTGTCTGTCACCTCGAGGCAAGGCTTGGCTTGCGCCAGGCATACATCTCTCAGCACTTAATGGCCATGCGAGAGTGGCAAATCCTGGATGCGCGCCGGGACGGCCGGTTTATTTATTACCGCCTTGCAAACCCTGAACTGTTGGATTTGATTCGAGAGGCGGGCCGCGTGTTGGGCGTGACCGAGGCGCAGCTTGAAGATGCTTATATCAAAGCAATGGGAGATAGCTGTTCTTGCCCCAAGTGTAATGAGGAGGCCGCCAAACCGTCTACTTGCAACCGCGCCCCCTCAAGCGTAATCCACGTTTCCGAGGTCATCTGATGGATATCCTGGCGTTTTTGGGTTCTTTACTGCAAGGGGGGCTGGGGAATCTGGTGGCTTATATGGCGGCGCATGTCCTGTTGTGCTTGCTGCCTGCTTTCTTTATCGCGGGCGCTATGTCAGCGCTCATCCCGAAGGAAACCGTGACGCGGTTTTTGGGACGCGGTACCCCAAAATTCATATCCTACCCCGCTGCTGCCGCAGCCGGATTTCTGCTGGCGGTGTGCTCCTGTACCGTCATCCCGCTATTTGCCGGGATATATAAGAAGGGCGCCGGCTTGGGACCCGCGATCACATTTTTGTTTGTAGCCCCTGCGATCAATATCATGGCGCTGGTCTATACGGGCAAAGTGATAGGGGTGGACCTGGCAGCCGCCCGGCTGGTGCTATCACTGGCTTTCGGGATTGGGATCGGTTTGATCATGGCGCTGATTTTCTCTAAAGAAGACTCAATACATGATCATGCGTCGGATGCGTTGTTTGCCGGCCGGGCAAACATGCGGCGAGGCGCAGTTATCTTCCTGATGGTTCTGGTCGCGCTGCTTCTGCTGGGAACGCTCCAGATTGGCCTGCTCAGGAATGTCTATGCCACCGTGGAACTGCCGCTCGGCGGGATTGATCAATTCCAGGCGTCTCTGAATCAGCTTGTCCCATTCGATCCAGCAAAGGGCGAAGAGGGCGTGACGACACAGGGAGTGCTGTTAATTTTGATGTTGGGATTGATTGGGTTATCCGCCTGGAAGGGGCTGGACTCTATCCACGAGGGCTTTTCGACCTGGACATGGGTCTCGATCAGTCTGATTGGGTTGACCCTGCTGGCGGCTTCTTTCCGGATCTCACCCCACGTTCATGGGATTACGCTGGAGTTTCCCGGGAAATTCTTTGGCGTGCTGGCGGCGTTGGCGATCCTGGGGTGGTTCATTAGAACCGGCTTGAGCGAAGACGAGAGGCGGGATTTTTTGTGGGAATCATGGCGGTTCGTCAAGCAGATATTCCCACTGTTGGTGGCGGGGGTGTTCCTGGTTGGCGTGATCCGAGTGCTGATCAAGCCGGAATGGGTTGAGGCGATTGCCGGCGAGAACACGATCCTCGGGAATTTGGCAGGGGTCGCTTTTGGCGTGTTCATGTACTTTCCCACGCTGGTCGAGGTGCCAATTGCACAGATGTTCCTGAGCCTGGGGATGCACCGCGGTCCACTGCTGGCGTATTTGATTTCCGATCCTGAACTCAGTCTACAAAGCATTCTGATCACGGCGGCGATCATCGGACGCTTCAAAGCCTGGATCTATGTGGGCTGGGTGGCGCTATTCAGCGCGCTGGCGGGCCTGATCTACGGTTACTGGGTGGATGGAGGCAGCTTGGTGATGATCGGGGTTTATCTGACCGCTACCCTGACTGTCCTTTCACTCGTTTTGTGGCGAATAAGCTATCGAAAAACCCACAGGGAGGCCGCGTCTCATGGGGCGTCCGCGGATTAATTCCTGCCTGCTCTGTAAAAAGAGGCCGCCGGCATGGGTTCGAATAAGAAAACAATAATTGGAGGGTGAAATGCTAACCATAAAAATACTTGGCTCTGGCTGCGCAAACTGCAAGCGGGTAGAACAGATCACCCGAAAAGTGATTGATGATTTTGGTGTCTCGGCGGAAATTCAAAAAGTCACCGATTTCAACAAAATCAGCGAATACTCGATCCTTGCCACACCGGGCCTGGTGATTGACGAACAGGTAGTGTGTTCAGGGCGCATCCCCAGCCCGGGCGAGGTGACTACCTGGGTGACCAACGCACTGGAAAAGGCTTGATCGATTGCAAACCGGCCACATATATTTTCGGGGAAAGGTGGGGCTTTTTCAAGACGAGGCGCTAGTCCGAACCACGATGGCCGCGATTGCTCAGGCGCTTTTGTTCACTTAATTCACCTCAGATAAGGGACGGTCGAGGTGGCGCGCGGCATCATGCCGATGCGCGCCGAGGCTGGAAGCCGCTCCAGGACCCCGTCGATAGCCTGCTGCAGGTCCGTAATCGGGTCGAGCAGCAAGGAGCGGGCGAAATCAGGCGACATTTCCGACAGGAACAGCAGGCGGACTTTGGACCCATCGCGGGCGATCTGGAACGCTTTGTGGGGGCCAATGCGGAAGCCCTCGCGTTCGAACCGTTCGAAGACCTCGGCGTAGGATTTCATGCCGATCACCCATTCTTCATAGCTGCGGCTGCCGGTGCCCTCGGGGCAGGCGGCGGCGAGGATCGCCGTCGCGCCGCTGCGCATGACCTGGCAGGCATGGTAGAGCGCCTTCTGAGACTGGTACAGGTTGATGTCCTTTGGGTGCCCGCCCGGCGAGACGATCATGAAGTCGTAAGGATGGTCTACGCCGACCTGGCAGGATTGGCGCGCCAACTGGATGCCGTGCTGGATCACCAGGTACGGGTCGCCCGCGAGCGCATGCACGATCTCTTTGCGGTTGTTCAGGATGGCGTTGAGGCCAAAGTGCACCCCGATGAGCCGGCCGATCGCTTCCACGTCCTGACGGGCGGGGTTCTCCTCGAACACGCCCAGGTTTGACATAGGATCGATCATCATGGCATGGTTGTGGTTGATGGTGACATCGCCTGCCAGCCCGATCGCGGCGCTCTTCACGCCCCCCGAGAAGCCCTCGAACTGGTGCGGCTCGATGTTGCCGATCACCAGGCGCAGGTCCGCCTCGACGTAGCGGCGGTTGGTCCAGACGGGGGTGCCGTGCGGGGTCTGGCCGAGGTAAACCAGGTTCGCCTCGTCACGCGCGTCGTGCGTGTAAACCGGATAACGCTCGAGGATCGACCCTGGCAGGATCTGGGTGAATTCGTCCCGCGTCATGGGCGGGTGGGTGCCGGTGGCGATCAACAACTGGATCGAGCCCGGCTCGAGCCCCAGCATTTCAAGCCGTTCGAGCAGGGGCGGCAGCAAGAACTGGTGCGGCACCGGGCGCGTCTTATCGTTGATGGCGATTGCAGCGCTCCGCACGCCTTGAAAGTCCGCCAGCCGGCGGCCGCCAAGGGGCGCCTCGAGCGCCTCGTTAATCGCAGCCTGCGGATCGGCTGCGGCTGGCACGTCGAGCGGCGCAATGCAGTCGATCCGGCGGTCGTCAGGGAGGTGGAAGGTCAGTTCGGTCTTGCCGTAAGGCAGGCTGAATTCGTTCATGCGATCACCTCTCAGAGGGGCGTCAGTCTCATCGGAATGCCAGCGATCATAAAGATGACCTGGTCCGCTTGTGAGGCAAGGCGCTGGTTTGCCCGGCCCAACAGGTCGCGATAGACGCGGCCGAGCGGATAGGGCGGCACCAGCCCCAGCCCGACTTCGTTGGACACGACGATGAAATCCGCTTCGCTCAGGCGCACGGCGCGCAGCAGGCTCTCGATTTCCTCGTCAACCAGCGCAGAGCCAGCGGTTTCATCCACATCATCGTCTGGCGTGCAGACCTGCATGAGCAGATTGGACACCAGCAGGGTCAGGCAGTCCAGGAGTACCAGCCCGGCGAGGGGCGCGCCGGCGAACAGCGCCTGCCCGACCCCCAGCGGGATCTCCAGCGTGGTCCAGGCGGCCGGACGAGCCTGGCGGTGGGCGGCGACGCGCTGAAGCATTTCCTGATCCAGCGCCTGGGCCGTAGCAATGTACGTAACCTGTCCCGCATATTCGAGGGCCAGCTTTTCTGCGTAAGCAGACTTGCCGCTGCGGGCGCCGCCGAGGATGAGGGTCAGCTTACCCACCGGAGCGGCTCCGGGCGCGGCGGACATGGCCCGCCCAAAATAACGGGTAATCGATGGGCGGTCAGTGCACACCCTCCAGATGGCCGGCGTCGTTGAAACGGTTCAGGACCGCCCCCGCGGGATATAAAGTTACTTCGGAAATCCCGGCGTTACTCATTTGAAGCTGCCAGAAGCGGTCAACTGACAGGCCGAGCAGATGGGAGAGCAGCGCCTGGAGCGGCCCGCCGTGGGCGACCAGGATCACGCTTGCCCCAGGGTGGTTCTCAACGATGCGTGTGTAGGCGGCGAAGAAGCGTTCGAACATCTGGGCAGCGCTCTCTCCGTCCGGGGGGGCGTAATTCAGCAGGTCCGCCTGCCAGGCGTTCAACGCGTCCGGGTAGTTGGCAGTGATCTGTTCATAGTTCAATCCCTGCCAACCGCCAAAGTCGATTTCACGCAGGGCTGGCTCGGCGATCAAAGGGGGCGGCGGGGCGGGCGCGCAGCTTTCGGCGATGGAACGGCGGATGCTCTCGGCGGTTTGCGCGGCGCGTTTCAGATCGCTGGTGTAGATCGCTTCGGGGCGCTCGAGCGCCAGGCGGCGGCCTACGGCGTCTGCCTGGCGCAGGCCTTTCTCGTCCAGCTCGATGTCCGCCTGTCCCATGAACCGCCCGTCGGCATTCCAGGCGGTTTGGGCGTGGCGGACGAGCAGCAAATGCGTCATCAAATATTTACCTCCACAAAATGCACCAGACAATCAACACCGCAGCTTCGACAAGCTCGTTGATTGCCCCGTAAATATCGCCGGTCAGGCCGGGCAGGCGCCGCAGCGCAAACCGGGCAAACAGGATGGTGACCAGCCCGGCTACAAACAATGAAAAAATGACCGGCGCGATGGGCGCCCAGAGCGCCAAAACTGCGAGGGCAGCCAGGGTGAAAAGCGTGGCTCCGACCGCCTGGGGCAGCCCGGCATGGTCTTTGACCGCCCGGCCCAGGCCGGACTGGCGGGCGTAGGGGTAGGCCACCACCGCCAGGGCGATCCCCCAGCGCCCGAGCAGCGGCGCAATCAGCAGCGCCGGCGTGACCCAGGGGGCAGCGGCAAGAGCGCTGAACTTGGTGAGAAGCAGGAGCGTCCCCCCTGCCAGCGCATAGGCGCCGACCCGCTCGTCGCGCATGATCTCCATGCGCTGCTCGGGGGTGAAGCCGCCCAATAACCCGTCGATTGTGTCGAGAAATCCGTCCAGGTGCAGCGCGCCGGTGAGGACCACCCACAGAACCAGCGTGAGGACGGCGCTCAGCAAAGGGGGCAGGACGAGCGCCAACAGATAGTGCCCACCGGCGAGGAGCAGCCCCAAAACCATCCCCGCCAGCGGGTAGAAGCCCACGGCTGCGCCCAGCTCTTCCGGTGTGAACGGGCGGCGGATAAAGGCTGGCGAGACCAGCAGGAACTGCAGCGCAGTCAGCAGCGCGTTTATTCCCGAAGGGCGGTTTTCGTCAGGTTGGCGGTCGGTTTGGTGCAATCTAGGTTTCTTTTCCGGCGACCCCGGCTTCCTCGAATGTGGCCATCTCGTCGAGGATCTTGCACGAGGCTTCGACTAGCGACATGGCTAACGCGGCGCCCGTGCCTTCTCCAAGGCGCATCTGCAGGTCTAACAGCGGGCGCACTTGCAGCCAATCCATCATAACATGATGCCCCGTTTCCATCGAGGTGTGGGCGGCGATCAGGTAATGGCGCGCCTCGGGGGCGAGGAGGACGGCGATCATAGCTGCCGCAGTCGAAATAAACCCGTCGATCACGACCGGGCGGCGCTGGGAGGCCGCCGCCAGGATCGCGCCCGCCAGCCCGCCGATCTCGAAACCGCCCAGCTTTGCGAGCAGGTCGACGCCGTCGGAAGGATCGGGGTGGTTGGTCTCGAGCGCCAGGCGGATGGCCGCGATCTTGCGCTGCATTCCCCGGTCGTCGACGCCGGTGCCTCGCCCGGCGATTTCCTCCGCCGGGCGGCCCGTGACGGCGCAGGCGATCGCCGCCGAGGGCGTGGTGTTGCCGATCCCCATATCGCCCGTGGCCAGCAGGTCCAGGCCGGCCTGGATCTGTTCCAGGCAGACCTGTGCGCCGGTCTGGAGGCACTCCAACGCCTGCGCACGGCTCATCGCCGGGCCGCGGGCGATGTTACCCGTGGCGTGCGCAATTTTTCGGACCTGCAAGCCCGGATGTGGGGGCATGTCCGCCGCGACGCCCATATCGACGACCACCACCCGCGCCCCGACGTGTCTGGCGAGCACGTTGATAGCCGCCCCGCCGTTCAGGAAATTCGCCACCATTTGGGGGGTGACCTCCTGGGGGAAAGCGCTCACGCCCTCGTTCACCACCCCGTGGTCGCCGGCCATCACCAGCACGACCTTGTGGCGCAAGCGCGGCCGCGGGCTGCCGGTGATGCCTGCCATTTGAATCGAAAGCTCTTCCAGCCGGCCCAGGCTGCCCTGGGGCTTGGTCAAAGCGCCCTGGCGTGTGCGAGCTGTCTGCATGGTCTGCTGGTCGAGCGGCGTAATCTGTGCAAGGATGTCTTCGAGATGCATTTTGGGTCCTTCCCCGGTTTAGAATTCGATCCCCGGCTGGGCTTTGATGCCCTGGTCATAAGGATGCTTGACGACGTTCATCTCGGTGACCAGGTCGGCATATTCGATCAGGGCTTCGGGTGCGTTGCGACCCGTGATGACCAGGTGCAGCTCGGGCGGTTTGTGCATTTTCAGCCAGGAGATGACCTCGGCAGTGTCCAGCCAGCCGAAATTGAGCGGGTAGGTGAACTCGTCGAGCACGATCAGGTCGTAATCCCCGCTGACAATTTTCTCCTGGGCAAGCTCCCAGCCGTTGCGGGCGCAGCGGATGGTCGCATCCATGTCTTTGGAGAGCCAGGTGAAGCCGTCGCCCATTTTGTGCCACTCGATTTCCAGGCGTTCGGCGGCTTTAAACTCGCCCCAAGAGCCGGTTTCGGCCTTGATGAACTGGATCACGCACACTCGAAAACCGCGGCCCCAGGCGCGCAGCATGAGTCCCAGGGCAGCCGTCGTTTTCCCCTTGCCGTCGCCCGTGTTGACGATCAACAGTCCGCGTTTCATAACCCGGCCGCCTTTCGACCATCTGGCAGGACCAGCGGGCTGCCGTATTCGGGGTGGGGTATGATGTGCACCGGCACATGGTAGACCTGGGTCAGATTCGCCTCGGTCAACACCTGGGCCGGCCGGCCCAGAGCCTTGAGCTTTCCGTCCACCAGCAAGGCGATTAGATCGGCGTAAATGCTGGCGAGATTGAGGTCGTGCAGCACCATCAGCACCGCGAGCTGCTGCTGGACGACGAGCTGGCGCACCAGGTTGAGCAAACTGGATTGGTGTTGCAGGTCCAGGTGCGTGGTGGGCTCGTCCAGGAGCAACACGGGGGTCTCTTGAGCCAGGGCGCGGGCGAGCAGTACCCGCTGTTGTTCGCCGCCCGAAAGCTCGCCGACCGGACGCTCGACCAGCTCCAAACAACTGGTGCGTTCCAATGCTGCATGGGCGCTGTGGTGATCATGCTGCCCTGTGTGCCCGAGCCAGCCGAGATAGGGCGTCCGCCCCATCAACACAGACTGGTAGACGGTGACGGCGGCGGGCAGGTTGCGCGCTTGCGGGACAACCGCGATCTGGCGGGCGCGCTGGGCGGGCGAAAGCCGGGAGAGGTCCAGGCCGTTCACATGCACCGAGCCATGGGCCAGGGGCAGGGCGCCGCTGACCGCCCGGACCAGGGTGGATTTGCCAGCCCCGTTTGGCCCGATCACGACGAGGAGCTCGCCTGCATTGACTTCCAGCGAGATATCGTTTAGCGCCTGGCGGCTCCCGTAATTCACAAATAAGGATTTGATCTCAAGCATCGTAAACCTCTGCAACACATCAGCGATACTACATGAAACCAGGCCTGTTCGCTGAACGTGGTTCTCACCAGTAGACCTGGTTTTTTGCCCGGCGCAGCACCCACAAGAAGAACGGGGCGCCCACCAGGGCGGTCACGATCCCGACCGGGACAATCTGGGGCGCGAGCGCCGTGCGGGCAGCCAGGTCGGCGAGCAGCAGGGCTGCGGCCCCGCCGATAATCGAGAGCGGGATCACGCTGCGATAGTCGTGACCCCAAATCATGCGCGCCAGGTGGGGGACGATCAAGCCGATAAAACCGATCACCCCTGAAAACGCCACGGCTGCGGCGGTGGTCAGCGAGGCGGCGAGCAGGATCAGGACCTTGACGCGCTCTGCTGGAATGCCAAGCTGGGTCGCCTGCTCTTCGCCAAATTGGAGCACGTTCAAAGCGTGCCCCGAACTGAGAAGCAGCCCCAGACCAATCAGGATGTAAGGCAGCACGGCCAGCACCGGCTCCCACCCGCTCAGGATCGAACCGCCGAGCAGCCACCCTATGGCCCGCCTGAGCTCGTAGTTGGAGCGCAGCATCAGGAAAGAGGTCAGCGAGGTGGCAAACGCGCTCACGGCCACGCCTGCCAGGATCAGGGTCGTGGTGGGGAGCGTTCTCCCGACCCGCGCCAGGCTGTAGACAAGCGCGACCGTGATCAATGCGCCCAGAAAGGCCGCCACGGGGATGGTGTAAAGACCCAACAACCCGTTCGGCCAGCGGACCGCCATGGCGGCGACGGCGCCCAGACCCGCCCCCGACGCAACGCCGATCAGGTAGGGGTCGGCAAGTGGGTTGCGAAAGACGCCCTGGTACGCGGCGCCGCTGCCGCCCAGCGCCGCCCCGGTGAGCAGGATCAGGAAGGTGTGCGGCAGGCGGATCTGGTGCACGATGGCAGTGTAATTCTGCGGCCAATCGGCGGCGGATCCGATGCCCGGCAGCCCATTGATGAGTATTCGCACAATCGTTCCAGGCGGGATAAATACCGGCCCGGCCGCAATGCTCAGGATAAACGCAGCCAGGAGCAGCAGCAGGTTGATCAGATAGGGCCGGGCGGTGCGGTTCATGCGGTTACTGGAACAGTTCCGGGTGGATGAGGCGGGCCAGTTGTTCGAGGCCGTCGATCATGCGCGGGCCCGGCCGGCTGACAAGGTCGTCGCTGATGGTGTACATCTTGCCGTTTTGAACGGCGCTGAGGGCATCCCAACCTGCCCTGGCGCGCACCTGATCCAGGGTGATGCCGGCGTAATCGGCATCGCCGATGAGGATGATGGCCGGGTCTTGGGCTAACAGCTCTTCGAGGCTGATTTGAGCCCATTCGCTGCTCATCCGGCTGCCCAGGTTTTCACCGCCGGCAAGGGTGATCAACCGGTCGATGTACGAGCCCGGCCCGGGGGTCCACGGCGCGTTTGGATCTGTGCCATCGATTTCGTAGAAGACCAGCGGATGTTCGGTGGCCTGTGCGGCGGTTTTGGTGACCTTCGCCAGGCGCCCCTCCAGGTCGGTCACAAGCTGGCTTGCTTGTTCGGCGTGCCCGGTCAGGTTTGCAAGGGTTTGAATGTTCTGGAACAGCTCCCGAAATTCAACCGGGTTGCCCACCACAAAGACCACCAGCCCCAGGTCTTCGAGGGCTTTGATCTGTTCTGGCGGGGTGAGGACGCTGGCGAAGACCAGGTCGGGCTTCAAAGAAAGGATGACCTCGGTGTTCAACTCGCCAAAACCGCCGCCGATATCGGGAAGTGATTCGGCTTCGGCTGGGTAATTGGAGAAGGTATCCCGTCCGACAACCTGGCTTCCTGCGCCGACGGCGAACAGGGTCTCTGTGATCGCAGGGGCGAGCGAGACAATCCGCTGGGCCGGCCCGGCGAGCTCGATCTGGCGGTCAAGCCCATCGCTGATCACGATCGGGGCCTGCGTCGGAGGCTGGGTTGGGAGCTGGGTCGGGGCCGGGCTGGCTGCGGCGCATCCTGTCAGCAAACCGATCCCGATCCCGAAAAGCATCAACAGTGCAAGTCGTTTTGGGTGCATTTGATCTCCTGTAGTCTACAAATAAAAAAATCCCTGTCTTTAGGACAGGGAGGGGAAAGTTCTTTCGGCCGTTGCGTTTTGTTTCCACCTCCTTGCCGCGAGGCGCGTGGATGAACGAGTTGGGGCAGTCGTCCTGGCTTTCCGCTTGAGTGGATTACAGTTGCGCGACAGCGCCGGACTTGCACCGGCTTCGCAATTAAGCCTTCCCATCCGGGGGAGAGGCGCCTCAACCGTTGGATAATCTTCAGTTGTTAACCAAGCCGGCATTAGGATAACATAAAAGACCGGTTTTGACTATCCCGGCAATTGCGGGTTTGCAATGAGAAATGATTAAAGAATGGCCTGGAAAATGTAAAAAATGTTGTAAAACCCTGACAAACAGGATATAATGTATCTAAAGGTGGCGATTCTCAACGAATCTTCCATAAATATTGAATCGTCTTCCATGTCTCTGTGATAACGGAGAAGGGGAGCGGGGTATCGCAGTATAATAGTCGTGCAATAAACTGGATGGGAAATCGCTGGGAAAGCTGCGGATAGAGTTCGGTAGCTGCTTGAAAAAAATCTCTCTTCTGGTGGTCTTCATCGTTTTGGCATTGTCGGGGTGGTCTTGCGGCAGCGCTCCCACGCCCGTGCCGACCATGCTCCCTCCGGGTACGTACCAACTGGATCCGGTCTTTCGCGAGTATTACAACTATCTTGGGGGCGAAGCCCGCCTGGGGCCGGCGATCTCTCCTCCGCTGCAAGAAGGCTACGCAACGACGCAGTTTATCCAAAGCGGAAAATTGATCTTTGACCCGACCTCCCCCATGACGAGCAAGTTTCGCATGGCGCCGCTGGGTCTGGAGATGCAGGTGCGCGAGCCAGCCGTCTCTCCGCCGGACGACCCACAGGTCCACTATGTCGATGGTCACACGATCCCACAGGATTTCTATTACCTGTACACGCAACTGGGGGCAAACACCGTCGGGAAACCGCTCACCGAGCCGCGGCCAAACTTAATTCGCAAACGAACCGAGCAGTATTTTGAGAACCTGGGTTTTTACCGCCTGGAAGGCTCGCCGGGGGTGCACCTGCTGGCATATGGCGCCCTGGCTTGCGGTGACAAATGCCCCGGAGCACAGACGCCGGGCGAGTCGAGCCTCGATATCCGGAGCTATATTGACGCGACTTTCGAGCCGTTTGTCAATACGCACGGCATCGATTTCACCGGTTTTGCGCTTACGAACGCCTACCAGGCAGACGACGGGAAGTGGGTGCAGATCACCGAAAATGTGGTGCTGCAAGCCGATTCGCGGCTCGCGCCCCAAACTGTGTCGCTGCGCCCATTGGCTGAGGCGCTCACGATCCTTCCGGAGCCGCTCCAGCCTCCCAGCAACGTAACCGGGATGTACTTCTTCGAGATCCAGGACGGGAAAGGGTATGAGATCCCGCTGCATTTCTGGGAGTATATCCTGGCGCATGGCGGGATCGATTTATTCGGGGCGCCGGTTACGCATTATTCAGCGCTGAAAGACCAGATCTACCACCAGTGTTTTAGCGACCTGTGCCTGTTATATGATCCGGAAGCGGCAGAAGGCGCGCGGGTGAGGCCGGAACCGCTGGGTTATGCCTACCGGGTGTTGCACTATGTCTCAAAGACCGGACCTGCGGCCCCTTCTTCCCCGACATCGATGCCAACTTTCACGGCCGTCCCCGAAGGTGACCAGCCTCAAAGCGCGGCAAGGGAGATTTCGCTGCGCGTGTGGCAGCGCTACCTGGTGCTTGAACAAGCGCAGGGCCAGGAGATTATCTTACGGGTGGCGGAGAACGGACAGCCTGTTTCTGGAAAAGAGGTCGAGCTGATGGTGCGCATGCCGGAGGGCAGCGAAATAATGTTCAAGATGCCGCCGACCGACGGCGATGGGCAGACGCGGATGGTGCTGCCTGAAATCGAGGCATTAAATGGGACGATCGTTCCGTTCAAAGCCTGTTATCTGGCTGAAACCGATCTCAAGGTCTGTGTGGCAGATATTTTTGTGATCTGGAACAGCCCCTGATTTAATATAGATCGGCTGGAAGGTGGGGGAGGTCGATCGCGGCGTCGTCACAAAACAACATGGCCCGCTCGATCACGTTGCGCAGCTCACGAATGTTGCCGGGCCAGTTATGCGCCATGAGCGCATCCATGGCGGGCGGGGTTACATCACAGACGTTCATCCCCATTTTTTGATTATTTCTGCGGATAAAGAAGCCGACCAGGTCGGGGATGTCTTGTTTGCGTTCTCGCAGAGGGGGAACGTGGAGGTCGAGCACTTTGAGGCGGTAGTAGAGGTCTTCGCGGAATTTGCCTTCCTCCATCAGCCTGGGCAATGAGCGGTTGGAGGCTGCCAGCACCTGGACGTCCACGCGGATCAAATTTGTGCCGCCGACGCGCCGGAAAGCCTGCTCTTCGATAGCTCGCAGCAGTTTTGCCTGAATATCCAGCGGCATGGAGGAAATCTCGTCGAGGAAGAGGATGCCCCCATCAGCCACTTCCATCAAGCCCAGCTTGCGTTTCTCGGCGCTGGTAAACGCGCCCGCCTCGTACCCAAACAGCTCGGATTCGAGCACCGTGCTTTGTATGGCGGCGCAGTTGATGTCCATGAAGGGGCTTTTGGATCGCGGGCTCACGCTGTAAATGGCGCGGGCGAGCACTTCTTTTCCCGTGCCGGTCTCGCCGGTGATCAGCACCGAGACCGAGGCTTCGGCAGCCCGCCGGGCGGCGTCCAACAGTTGGTGCATCTGTGGGGATGAACCGATGATAAAGGCCAGATCGCTCTGCTGTGACTGGCGCAAATGGGCCAGTTCACGGCGCATGGCGACGTTCTCCATGGCGCGCTGGACGGATTGCTTTACCTGGATCAGGTTAAGGGGCTTTTGGAGGAAGTCAAACGCGCCGTTTTTCATCGCATCCACGGCGATTTCAATATCGCCATAGGCGGTGATCAAAATGATCGGGGGTCTGGAAGGCAGGCTGGCGGTTTCGATGAGCAGGTTCGGGCCGTACCCATCGGGGAGTTGGATGTCAAGCAAAATCACATCCGCCGCGCCCTGCTGCAGGATCTTGCGCGCTTCTTCCATGGTCCCGGCGCCGATGGTCTCATAACCCGACCCGACGAGAAATTGAGTGATGTTATGGCGTGCGTTTTCTTCGTCATCGACGATCAGGACCGTTCCACTCATAGTTGTTTCTTCTCCGATTCGCTGGCTGGAAGCTGGATTTGGAAAACCGTGCCTCCCGGAAAACTGGACAGGCGGATATTGCCTTTGTGAGCAGTCAGGATGCGCTTGGCGATCGAAAGCCCCAATCCGGTGCCGCTCTCTTTGGTTGTGTAGAACGGCTGGAATATGTGCTCCTGGAGTTCTTTGGGAATGCCGGGGCCGGTATCTGTCACGCAGACTTCCACATAGGTGATGCCCTCATTATTGGAGCGTATGGGTTGAACTTTCAAGCTCAATACGCCGCCTTCGTCATCCATGGCCTGGATGGCGTTGTTGATCAAATTGTTCAGCACCTGTTCCAGGGCGCGCAGATTGCCCGAAATCTGCGGACAGTCCGGCTCGACCTGTAACTCACAGCGGATTTTGGGGTTGGTGATGCGCGGGCGCAGCCGCTCCAGCAGGCGCGTCAGCACCGCGCCCATATCCAGGTTTTCCATTTCATACTCCAGTGGTTTGGAAAACCCCAGAACTGAGCGGATCAGCACGTTCAGGCGGTCGCAGTCCTGCAGCATGCGTGTCACGCTTTCTTGCTGTGGGTCGTCGGCTGGGAAGCCCATCGCCATAAGCTGCAAACCAGTGCTGATATTGTTGATCGGGTTACGAATTTCGTGCGCAAACACGGCCATCAGCTCGCCCATCAGGGCGCGATTCTCGAGCTCCTGGGCTTGCAGGCGGTACTGTTCATGAATGCTCAGGTCCTGTAAAAATACCAGGATTTCATCGACCTGCTCGTCCTGCGCGACCGGGAAGATGCGCACCAGCGCCTGAAAGGAATCGCCGTCCCGGCGGAAGAGGCGGATATCCCCCAGGTGCAGCACCGCTTCGCCTTTTTGGGCGAGCCGCAGGGCTGGCTTGAGCAGCTCATTGCCGATCAGAATGCGGTCGGCCGGTTGACCGATGACCTCCCGGCTGAGATAACCCAGCAGTTGTTCCATGCGAGGGTTGAGCCCGCGCACCAGCAGATCGGGCGATAACTGCATCACGCCTTCTTGCACACGATCCGCAATGGTCGCCAGCCGGCTGGCCTGAAAAGCTTGCAGGCGCAGTTCGCTGTCAAGGTGGCTGCGCTGGGCATGGATTTGAAAGATCGATTGGACCTCGGTTGCCAGCAGTTGGGCGATCTCCTGAACCGAGTCGGGCGGGGGGTTGTGCGTGCTGGATAGCGCTACCATCCCGATGATCGCCGACTGCTGCCCGATCGGCGCGGTGGCAAGGTAGCGCAGCCCGGCCGCGCGCGCGGCGCGATAGAGGCTGCTGGAGGCATGTTTGCCTGCCTCCCAAAGCCTGACCTGGTTTAGGGCTGCCAGGTCCTGCAAATTGATCATCCCCGGCAGCAGGTCTTCAGAGCCGTAGCTGGCAATGCGCTGGATTTCGGGCTGGTTTTCAAGCAGGCGGTATACCGCCAGACAATCGGCGCCGGATAAGGCGGCTGTGGCTGAGAGCGCCCGGGAAAGCGAAGCCCGCAGTTCGGGTTCGTTTTCAGAACGGATCAGTTCGTTGAGGTGGGACCAAAATTGCGATGCGGCCCCTTTTTCCAAAGCGCTGGACAGTTCTTCCAACGGTTCCAGGGTCAGTAAAAGGGTATTCCGGCGGTTTTTGAGCGGGTTGAAACGGGTCTGGACTTTGACCTGAGCTTGATCGTGACGGATCAGTCTAAGCGCCGCCGGCTGGCCCGGCGCGCCAT
>JADYYC010000059.1 GCA_020853835.1 Anaerolineales bacterium | reverse complement strand
TCACTTCGTGCGGCTCCGAAAGCGACAACCTGGCCTTGCGGGGCATCGCTCTTGCGCAAAAGCATCGCACCGGGGCAAACCACCTGCTGATTAGCCCGGTTGAACACCATGCCGTTACCCGGACTGCACAACAGCTTGCCAGCCTGTTTGGTTTCGAACTTGAGTACCTTCCAGTTGACGAATTTGGCCGGGTAAGCCCTCTGGTTGTTGCGAACCGTCTGAGGCCCACAACCGCAGTCGTTTCAGTCATCCACGCCAATAACGAGATCGGCACGATAAACCCAATTTCTGAAATTGGCCTGGCCTGTCGCGAAGCCGGAGTGCCTTTCCACACCGATTCCGTTCAAGCAGCCGGCTATTTGCCGGTGCGTGTCAACGACCTCAATGTTGATTCGCTCTCTTTGGGCGCGCATAAATTCTACGGCCCAAAGGGGGTGGGAGTTCTATACGTTCGAAGCGGCACACCGGTCTTGCCGATCTTGACCGGTGGGGGTCAGGAAGCCGGGCGCAGAGCCGGAACCCACAACATCCCTTACATCGTCGGGTTGGCAGAAGCATTATATCTGTCTCAAACCGAACGAGATATAAGAACCGATCACGTCAAACCCTTGCGAAATCACATCATCGCCAGCGTCCTGGAAGAGATTCCTGGCGCCATGCTCACCGGTCACCCCGAGGAACGCCTTCCCAACCATGCCAGTTTTGTCTTCGAAGGCATGGATGGAAACAGCCTATTAATGATGTTGGATGTAGAAGGTTATGCGTGTTCTTCCGGCTCGGCCTGTAAAACCGGCGACCCGGAGCCTTCGGATGTCTTGCTGGCCTTGAACCTTAAACCAGAGCTGTCGTTAGGCTCGCTCAGAGTCACCCTCGGCATGGGCAACTCCTCTGAACATGTCCGGGCTTTTGTCGCTGATTTGCCTTTGATGGTGGAGCGTGTCCGAAAGCTCAACTAGAATCGTCGTAGCCATGAGCGGGGGCGTGGACAGTTCCGTCGCTGCTGCCCTGCTGGTTGAGCAAGGGTACCAGGTGATTGGTATCATGCTGCGCCTGTGGAGCGAGAGCGGGCGTCAAATGGAAAATCGTTGCTGTACGCCGGAATCCATGAGCCTCGCCCGGAAGGTCGCCGCAGGGCTTTCGATTCCGTTCTACGCCGTGGATGCTCAGGAAGCGCACCGGAGCGCCGTCGTCCAACCGTTCATCGAACACTACCTGGAAGGCATAACACCAAACCCCTGTTTATCCTGCAATAAGCAAATCCGTTGGGGGTTTTTATTGGACCGCGCTCGCTCGCTTGGCGCCAGTTACCTCGCAACCGGTCATTATGCCCGCCTTAAGCAGCAGCCCGATGGCGGCATCCAGCTCCTGAAAGCCATCGATGCGCAGAAAGACCAGTCTTACGTGCTCCACGGGCTGAGCCAGGATGAGTTGTCGCACACCCTGCTGCCGTTAGGTGGGTTGACAAAAGATCAGGTTCGACAGAAGGCAAGACAATTCAACCTGCCAGTGGCAGATCGCAAAGACAGCCAGGATCTTTGTTTTCTGGCTGGCGAGGATTACCGCGTCTTCCTGAAGAGAAACACCCCCCAGGCCCATCGTCCGGGCCCGATTTTAAACCCCGAAGGCGAATACCTGGGCGAGCACCAGGGTTTGGCTTATTACACAATTGGCCAGCGCAAGGGGCTGGGCATAACTGGAAATGAACCTCTCTACGTCGTCTCGAAAGACGTTGAACACAACGCGTTAGTGATCGGCCCTGGATCAGCCCTTGGATCGGATCAGCTTTGGGCAGGACCGGTGAATTGGATCTCCAGCGTTCCAGCACAAACCCCCTTTCGCGCCCAGGTGAAAATTCGCTATAAGGCAAATGCCGAATGGGCTGAGGTCACGCCGGTAGCCGACGACATCGTGAGAATCAAGTTCGATCGGAAAATCCGAGATATCACCCCCGGACAGGCTGCGGTGCTTTACTCCGGAGAGGTCTGTCTTGGAGGCGGCCTGATCCGGCCGGATTTACGAGAATCCAGGCCTGTTTCTTGAACCATCGGGTAAAATAAGCTCAAGCATGGTCACGCTCCCGGCTTTATTTCTTGGGTTCATTATCTCGACCCTCATCGGCGCGCTTTTTCACCTCTGGCGCGGCGGCGGCCCCGGCAGACTGATCCTCTACCTGGTGTTGGGGTGGCTGGGTTTTTGGTTTGGACAATTCCTGGCCGTTCGCTTTGATATTTCGTTTGCCAGTATCGGTAATTTGCATCTGGGAATGGCTTTGATTTTCGGGGCGATTTTCCTCTTTGTTGGACATTGGCTCAGCCTGGTTGAGCCCGAAAAGCGGCCTGGGCGGCCGAACAGAAAATAAAAACCCCCTCCAGCGAAGAGGGGGATATTTATCGAAATAATGCAGTCTGTTTTTCTAGAGAATAGTCACCTGTGCTGCTTGTAAACCTTTCGGGCCCTGCTCAATGCTGAACTCTACCTGCTGGCCCTCTTGAAGTGTGCGGTAGCCATCGGTTTGGATCGCAGTGTAATGGACGAACACATCCGACCCACCTTGTCGCTCAATGAAGCCATAGCCTTTGCTCGCATTGAACCACTTGACCTTGCCAACGATACGACTGTTCATTACTCCTATTCTCCTTGTAGAACTGGTTCGAACTTTCTGACACTCTGGTTTACGGGAAACCCCAAACTTGCTGCTCGCTGCATTTCAGGATAAAAAAAACCGCCTGAACACGCAGTTCGTCCAGACCGGTTATGGGGTTCCAGCAAGAACACACGTGCCACTAGCAAAAAAAGTTTATCAGCCCTTTAAGTTTTCGTCAAGGTTTTTATCTTCCATTCATTATCGTAATATAATTCGTTCTGAGGCATAAATTCATTCATGGATGTTCTAAAACCGAACCAGTTAACCCAAGAGGGCGATCTCGTCCAGTTGGTCAGCCCGACCAATAAAGTTTATCTCTTCAGATTGATCTCTGGCGAGCAATTGCACACGCACAGGGGCGTTGTCAACTTTGACGACCTGATCCAGATCCCCTGGGGAAGCCAGGTTTTTTCTCATCAGGGCAGCCCATTTTACA
Organism: Anaerolineales bacterium; assembly: GCA_020853835.1. Taxonomy (GTDB): domain Bacteria; phylum Chloroflexota; class Anaerolineae; order Anaerolineales; family UBA4823; genus UTCFX2. The sequence goes on along the minus strand of JADYYC010000059.1, from coordinate 5,209 downwards.
TTATCCAGCCATCTCTGTCCGATATTTTGCGCGAAACAAAACGCAGCACCCAGATCCTCTACCCTAAAGATATTGGTTTCATCTTGATTACCATGGGGATAGGGCCGGGAAGTCTTGTCTTAGAAGCGGGAACCGGCTCTGGGGCTCTGACGACCGCCCTGGCATGGGCTGTAGGTCCGCAGGGCCATATTTATTCCTACGAAGTTCGGGCAGAGATGCAAAACCTCGCCCGGAAAAACCTGGATAAGCTGGGGCTGCTGGATCGGGTGACGCTAAAACTCAGGGATATTGCAGAAGGCTTCGATGAAGAAGGGATCGATGCGCTTTTCTTGGATTTACCCGATCCCTATGAATATATGCCACAGGTACGCCGCGCCTTGAAATCGGGCGGAGCATTCGGTTCGATTTTACCCACCACCAATCAGGTATCGCGGTTGCTAAACGCATTTCATCCAAACGGCTTCGGATTTATCGATGTTTGTGAAATTATGCTGCGTTACTACAAAGCGAACCCCGACCGTCTGCGCCCCGCTGACCGTATGGTCGCGCACACCGGATATCTAATTTTCGCGCGCTCGATTCTTCCAGCACATGACGCATCCCAATAACATCAAAAAGATCGGGGACTTCGAAACTGAATATTTATGCTGACTGAACATGAAATCCAACGACGACTCGCGGACGCGCTCGCCACGCCCGATCAGGAGCCGATCCAGGAAATTCCTACCCTTTCGGAATACACAAACCAGCCTCTCCGTCCGGCCGCGGTATTAATTCCGATGCTCCGGTGGAACACAACGTGGCACGTATTATTTACCCGTCGCAACGCCAACCTGCCCGAGCACAGCGGTCAGGTGTCTTTTCCGGGTGGGCGCGCCGATCCAGGAGACCTCTCCCCCGAGGAAACCGCCTTGCGTGAAGCCTACGAAGAAATCGGATTGAATCCCCAAGACGTAAAACTCTTAGGAAGATTACGCGGCTTTATCACGATCACAAACTATTCTGTCACCCCTGTTGTGGGGGTTATTCCATGGCCTTACACTTTGATCCCTGCACAAAGCGAAGTAACGCGCATATTTACTATCCCTCTGGATTGGCTGGCTGATCCCGCGAACCACGAGCAGGTACCGCATCCGGCGCCTGGACAGAACGCGCCCGTAATGGTGACATACTTCAAGCAATTTGACGGAGAAGTCCTTTGGGGAGCCAGCGCACGCATCACGCTTACAATGCTGAACGCATTAAAAATAAAATAGATATGAACATCTACCTCGACAGTAGATGCTCATATCTATCATTTCTATCGTTACAACTAAAAGTCTTCTTCGCGCTTGCCGCGCTCGATCACTTCGGGTTCGCTCGAAGCCGCAGCTTCTTCTACCTCTTCCACCGGCGCTATAGTTGGGGCGGTCATCAGCACGATCATTTCGTTAGGGTCTGTCAAGATTTCAACACCTGACAAGACTGGCAGATCTCGTACATGGATCCCGTCGCCAATTTCCTTTAGAACCGCAAGATCGACTTCAATTGATTCCGGCAAGTCTCCAGGCAGGCTTTCAACTTCGACTTCTTCCTGGCCTGTTACCATGATCGCATCGTAATTCTTCACCGCTGGAGCTTCGCCCACAAGATTTATCCTGACCATCGCGCGCAGTTTCTCCGTCATGGAGACAGCCAGGAAATCAACGTGTAACAACCTGCCGGTAATCGGGTCGCGCTGCTTTTCTCTTATCAGGGTCGGCTGTTTATTAGTTCCATCGATCACCACAGCGACAAGTTGCGATCCCGCAACGCCTGACAGCGCCCGGCTGGCATCGTGAAAATCCAGGCTGATTGGAAGCGCGCCGAGATGATGCCCGTAAATGACTGCTGGAAGCTTGCCTTCCCGCCGCAATGCGCGCACCTGTTTTCCAACGATCTCCCTTGTAGTAGCCTGTAAAACGATCTCTTCCATTTGTTCCTTCCTCAGAGCGCCTCTCACCAAGTCTTTCTGGTTACCCTCGCTCTTCTGGTGTGTATTCCGGCTTCCGCCGGTGGGGTTTGACGGTCGGGAGGTTTTTTCCCGTCCGAAATTAACGCTTTCGCCTTGCCAGCGCCTGCAGGAAAAACAGGATCAAGCCGATTAATGTACCCGAAGTGATGCCAATGATCAATGCGCGCGGCGTGTCGATCAGAGTTTCCACATCGCCGTTCACCTGGCTCGCCAGCAAAACCCCAGAGCGAACCGTCGTGGCGCTGAGTTCTTGCGCCACAATTAAGCCCGACTGGGCGTTGCTCATTCCAACATTTTGAGCATAAACGACGGCCGCCTGACTGTCCTTGAGGTTTATCGTCTCGGCCTGGGCGACAAAGAAAGCCGAGCCCGACGCCTCCAGCGTCTCGGTTTCCAAATTCACAACTACCGCGCCATTTAACGAGCTTTGTTGGGTTTTTATCTCCGCTGCAGCGCTCTGGCTGAGCTGAATCTCACTCGCATTGATTTGTGAGGCAAAGCTCATGCTCATATTGACATTTTCAGCAATGATCTTCTGAACTTGAGTGTCCGAAACATCCACCGATTCCCCGGTGACATCGATCATTGTGTCTTTATCTTCAGGTGTGGTTGGTTTTGCTGCGCCCTTCTCACCCATTTTGCCTCCGCTATCTTTCTATTGCACAAAAAAACCCCCAATCAGGGGGCAGTACCCGAGTGCAGAATATTCTAGCTTTGTTTTTTGAATTCGTCAACCCTGCGCGTCTTTCAAAAAAGTCCCCAAGATGATGATAAGCGCCAAATAACTTGCGATCCTCTTGACAGACCGATATGTTGTATTTATATTGATGGTCTCGATGGACCTGACCCCAACCACCCAATTACCCGCCGCATACGCCCTTCATCGAACGATCGATCTGTCAAAAGATAAAAGGCTGATGATTGGATTGAACATCTTCGGCCTGGTTTTGCTTTTCCCTTTCGGTTGGCTGTTCAGCGCAATCGCCGCATCGCTACGGCCCATGAATCAGGCGCAGGACGTGAACTTATCCACGTACTCGGCTATAGCCTATCTGGTCGTCATCATCTCTGTGATCGTCCTTTTCGTGATACTGCACGAGGTTGTGCATGGCATCTTCTTTTGGGTCGTCACTGGCAGCAGGCCCAATTTCGGCTTTAAAGGAGCTTATGCCTTCGCCGCGGCGCCCGAATGGTTCATTCCTAGAAATCCGTATCTCTGGATAGGCATATCACCCTTGCTGGTTATTTCTCTGATAGGGGTTGGGTTAATTGCTGTCGTCCCCGCTAAACTGCTGTTTCCAACCATCATCGGGTTAATCTTCAACGCGGTGGGATCAGTAGGGGATCTTTATGTTGTTTTCTGGTTATTTCGAAGACCGCCAACCGATTTAATCCAGGATCAAGGCGACAAAATCAGCGTCTATAGCAGACAGTGAGATAATAAAGCAATGACACTCACGCTAGAGCGCCTTTTCGAGTATTGCCTTTAATTCTTCATCGGTCAATACAATCGGGTTACCCTTCATGCTGCTCGCCCGGCGCGCTCTGTCAATCAAGGCTGGAAAATCTTCTGAAACCAGGCCAAAGCTTTTCAGCGATGGTATCCGCAGCGTCTCGCGCAGCTCAAACACCCAGGTAACGCCATCGTCAGCTTCTGCACTGGGATGCCCCGTCAATAAACGCGCCATTTCATCGAAACGGTCGAGGGTCGTGCTGGCGTGGTTGCGCTCCTCCAGAGCCTTGAGATTCGCCTCCATTACCAATGGCAGCAATCGGGCGCAGATCATTCCATGCGGCGCGAGTATCCACCCACCGATTGGACCGGCAAATCCATGCACGGCGCCAAGTCTGGCGTTTGCTAGTGCAATTCCGCCGAACAGGCTGGCGAGCGCCATATCCTCGCGCGCATTCAAATCTTCTGGGTTGTAAAAAGCAGTGATCAGTGATCGCGAAATCAGCCGCATACCTTCGCGGCATATGGCATCTGTCATTGGGTTAGATGCATTCGATATAAACGGTTCAATGAGCTGGGTCAGCGCATCCATCCCCGAACTTGCAGTCCTTTCGCGCGGCAGACTTAAAGTCAAGGATGGGTCGATCAACGCGACTTTTGGCAACATCGAGAGGCTGCGCAGACTCACCTTCACACGATGGTCTTCAAGGCCGATGACCGCATTGCGCGTCGCTTCTGTCCCCGTTCCGGCTGTTGTGGGGATGGCGATAACCGGAAGCGGTTCCTCGCGCAAGGGTTTTGCATGACCAACAACTTCAAGGTAATCCACCGCGTCACCTGGATTGGTGTAAAGCGCTGCCACCGCTTTCGCAAAGTCCAGCGCGGAACCACCGCCAAAGCCGATCACCAGCTCACTCCCGAAGTTACGCGCCGCTTCAAGCCCGTCTATAACCATTGCCAGAGTCGGTTCACCCTTCACGAGGTAACGTTCGATTTGAATATTTGAGCTGGAAAGAACATCTTCCAGGCGATTGGCCAATTCGTGTTCAACAGAAAAATTCGTCGCCACGAACGCCTTCGATCCAAAGCCGGAGACAATCTTACCCAGCTCGCTAAGCCTGCCAGAACCAAAGATGATCCTGTTTGTTGTCGCGAATTCAAAGTCCATTGGAATAACCTGGTTTTATTATTCGGATTATCGTCACCACTCGGGATCTTCAGGAAAGAGATTATGATATTTAATTCCAGATCGTGGTTCGACCATCATATCAGCTACCTTGTCCCGCCAACGCAAGTAGTGAGCGGTTTGTTTGTGAGCCGCGGGGGCCTCCTCCGACCGGTATACCTCGACAAGGACAAACCGTGTCGGATCATCGACCAGTTGGATTACATCGAACCGGGCAATACCAGGCTCTTGAACGCTCCGCCGGGCATTTTCAAGCGTTTCAGCAATAAATTCTCTAATAAATTCAGGTTTCACGTGAATGTGCACATGCACTATGTTCATCGCAACGTCTCCTTTATTCGATCAGCCCAGGCTCCAAGCCTGTGAGTTTGTTAATCAGTTGAAAACAAATTGACATTGATCGTCCAAGCACATTATACTTACCGATTGTATCAAACACCAAATGATTGTGATCTCTATTCATTCGGGAGCAATAATTTATGGCACTCGAGAAAGTTCAGAAAATTGGTATATTGACAAGCGGGGGCGATGCTCAAGGCATGAATGCGGCGGTGCGCTCGGTGGTGCGCACATCGCT
>JADYYC010000058.1 GCA_020853835.1 Anaerolineales bacterium | reverse complement strand
TGAAAGACCTGCACCGGGGCGAGCGCTGTTTCATCATCGGCAACGGGCCAAGCCTGAAGCAGACCGACCTGACCCGCCTGAAGGGTGAAGCCACCTTTGGGATGAACCGCATTTACCTGGGTTTTCCCGAAATGGGCTTCGAGACAACTTACTTCCTCACCATCAACAGCCTGGTGATCGAACAGTGCGCCGAGGACATCCGCGCGTTGAAAATGCCGCGCTTCATCTCCTGGCGCTCGCGCGACCTGATCGGTAGGGCCCCCGACCTGAACTTCCTGCATACCACCTACACCGTCCCGGCTTTTGCTCCGGACGCGCGGGGCCGGTTGTGGGAGGGCGGCACGGTCACTTATGTCGCGCTCCAGCTTGCTTACCACATGGGTTTTAAACAGGCTATCCTGATCGGGGTCGATCACAGCTATTCCGCCCAGGGAAAGCCCAACACCACCGTGGTGTCGCAGGGCGAGGACCGTGATCACTTCCATTCCAATTATTTTGGCAAGGGTTTCCGCTGGCAGCTCCCCGACCTCGAAACCTCGGAGCGCAGCTACCGCATGGCTCGCCAGGCCTACGAGGAGGCTGGGCGAGAGGTGCTGGACGCCACGGTCGGCGGCTGCCTGACGGTCTTCCCCAAAGTCGCCTACGACACGCTCTTCTGATGCAATCACAAGCCTCCGATGACCGCCTCGTCAGGAGACAGTGGATCGTCGCCGCCGGGCTGGTCGTGCTGCTGCTGGCGCTCGGCGCGGGCCTGCGGCTTTTCGACCTGACCGACGAGCCGATCGACTTCCACCCCACGCGCCAACTGCGCGGCCTCATTATCGCCCGCGGGATGTATTACGAGATGCTGCCCGCAGCCGACCCGCAGTTGCGCAGCCAGGCGCTCGCGTTTTGGGCCTCGACCGGGCAGTATGAGCCGTCCAGCCTCGAACGCGTGACCGCCCTCGGCTATCTGGCGGCCGGCCGCGAGCTCCCCTGGCTGGGACGCCTGCTCAACAGCGTTTTCTGGCTGCTCGGCGGGCTGGCGTTGTTTGACCTCGCCCGCCGCATGGTTTCTGCCTCCGGCGACGCCAGTAACGCCCCGGTCGCTGGGGCGCTGGTCGCCCTGGCTTACTATGTGGCGCTGCCTTTCGGGGTTCAGGCGAGCCGCGCCTTCCAGCCCGACCCCGGAATGGTCGTGTGGATCATCCTGGCATCCTGGTCCGCTTACCGCTGGTCCGAGACGGGGGCGTGGCGGTGGGCGCTCGCCGCAGGCGCGGCGGCCGGCCTGGCCGTCTTCACCAAAGCAGTCGCGCTTTACCCGGTCGCCGGGATGCTCATCGCGCTCATGCTGGCTGGCTGCTGGGAGAGCCGCCCTGGCGCGGCCAGTGGCCTGCTCAGGAGGCTGGGCCGGATCATCCGCAGCCCGCAGGCCTGGCTGATCGCGGCGCTCACGCTCGCCCCGACGCTGCTCTTTTACCTGGGCCGCAGCGGGCGCGCCTCGGAATATTTCAGTTCGTGGACGCTCGCACTCTCGCACCTGCTCCTCCAGCCCATCACTTACCTGCGCTGGCTGAAGCTGGTCCAGGAGTTGGTCACGCCCTTCGCCCTGGCGCTGGCGCTGATCGGGGTCGGGTTTGCGCGCGGCCGCGCGCGGGCCTTGCTGCTCGGATTATGGGCGGGGTACTTTGTCTACGGCCTGTTCCTCCCCTACCAGATGACCTCGCACAGCTATTACCACCTCCAGCTTGTGCCGCTCGTCGCCCTATCCCTGGCCCCCCTGGCAGGCCGGGCGGCTGGCTGGTTGGACGCCCGCCCGGCGCCCTGGCGGTTTCTTGCCGCCGGGGCGGCTTTGCTCCTGCTGGCGTATGCTTCCTGGCAGGCGTTGATCCCCCTGTACGGGCGCGATTACCGCAACGAGAGGTCCTACTGGCAGGAGATCGCTTCCTACCTCCCCGCGGATGGCAAGATCATCGCCCTGACCCAGGACTACGGCTACCGCCTGATGTATTACGGCTGGCGGAAAGTGGTCCTGTGGCCCAATCGAGGCGAGATCAAGCTCAGCGTTCTGCGCGGCAGCGGCAAAGAATTCCTGGATTTCTTTGCCAGGCGCATCGAGGGCAAGAGCTACTTTTTGATCACCGCTTTCGGACAATTCGCCGACCAGCCGGAGTTGGGGAAAATACTGAACGAGAATTTTCCGGTGACCGCCGAGGGCAGTGGTTACATCATCTTCGACCTGCTCCATCCGCTAAACCCCGGTTGACCTGATGGAACCGCCGCCCCTGGTTTCAATTGTTACCCCATCCTTCAACCAGGCTGCCTTCCTCGAGCAGACCATCCTGTCGGTCTTGAACCAGGATTACCCCAACCTGGAGTACCTGATCGTCGACGGGGGCTCAACCGACGGCAGCCCCGAGATTATCCAGCGTTACAAAGACCGGCTGGCCTGGTGGGTTTCCGAAAAAGACTCGGGCCAGGCGGAGGCGATCAACAAAGGCTTGCAACGCGCCCGCGGCGATATCGTCGCCTGGCTCAATTCGGACGACCTGTACCTGCCAGGGGCGGTCTCCCAGGCGGTCGAGGCGCTGGAACAAAACCCGCAGCTCGGCTTTGTCTACGGCGACGCCATTTCGATCGACCAGGACGGGCGCCCGTTGAGCCGTTTCAGCTTTGGGGATTGGGAGCTGGCGGACCTGGTTTGCTTTCGCATCATCTGCCAGCCGGCCGTGTTCATGCGCCGGAGCGTGCTTGAAGGGGCCGGCTACCTGGATGCGAAGTTCCACTACATGCTCGACCACCACCTGTGGATCCGGCTGGCCAGGCTGGCGCCGCTCGCGCACCGGGCGGCGGATTTGAACGCCGCCAACCGCCCGGTGCGCGGGCTGTGGGCGGCAGCGCGCACCCACCCGGAGGCCAAGAACGTCGCTCAGGCGGCTGGCTTTGGGCGCGAAACCTTCCAGGTGTTAGAATGGATGGAGAGCTGCCCCGACCTGGCTGAATGGATCCGCGCAAACCGAAGGCGCGTGCTGGCGGGCGCGTACCGCCTGAACGCCCGTTACCTGCTCGATGGCGGGCTGGCAGGGCCCGCCCTGGTCTCTTACTGGCAGGCTCTGCGCCGCCAGCCGGCGTATGCGCTCAAACATGCCCACCGGATGCTGTACGCAGCCCTGAGCTTGATGAGGCTCGACCCATTGATCGAACCTGTAGCCGCGCGATCGGGAGCGCGTAAGCGCCAAAGGCTGGTTGAGCTGCTGCGCCCCGCCCGGCTCGCAACCGGGGCGCGCGCACCGTCCGAGTTCTACCGGCTGGCGGATTGGCCTGGAATCAGACTGTATGACTGAAGCGAACTCCACCCCTCGAAACTCGCCTATCCTGGTCTGCGGCGCACACCGCACCGGCACCACCTGGGTGGGTAAAATGCTCTCTGCCAGCGGTGAGACGGGCTACATCAGCGAGCCGCTCAACGTGCTGCACCGCCCGGGCATCTACAATACCCCGACCCGCTTTTGGTACACCTATATCTGCGCTGAGAACGAAGCGGAATACCTGCCCGGTCTGCAGAAGACGCTGCAATTCAAGTATCACGCCCTGGACGAGGCGCGCTCGCTGCGCTCGTTCAAAGACCTGGGACGCATGGGGCGCGATTGGAGCAGTTTTCTTCACGCCCGCGCCCGGAACTTGCGCCCGCTCCTCAAGGACCCTTTTGCGGTCTTCTCGTCTCCCTGGTTTGCGACGCGCCTGGGCTGCCAGGTGGTGATCACCATCCGCCACCCGGCCGCCTTTGTCAGCAGCCTGAAACGGCTGGAATGGCCGTTCCAGCTCCAGGACCTGCTGGACCAGCCGCTCCTGATGCAGGACTGGCTGGAGCCGTTTCGCCCTGAGATCGAGCAGGTCGCCAGCGACCCCTCCGACGCCATCGGTCAGAACAGCCTGCTCTGGCGCCTGGTCTACAGCGTGGTCGAGAACCTGCTCGCCTCCCGACCGGACTTTATACTTGTGCGTCACGAGGACCTTTCGCTCGACCCGCTCGAAGGCTTTGGGGCGCTTTATGCCGGCCTGGGGCTCGCCTACACCGAGGAAGCCCGCCGGAAGGTCCGCTCGTCCACCAACTCGGAGAACCCGGGCGAGCTCAAGCGCAGCTCCGCCCACGCCGTGCGGCTGGACAGCCGCGCCAACCTGGACAACTGGAAGCGCCGCCTCTCGGCCGCGGAGATCGGGCGCATCCGCCAGATCACCGAGGAAACCGCGCTCCATTTTTACTCTGATCTGAGCTGGAACTGACCATGGCCTGGGAACCCCTCGTTTCAATCATTACCCCGTCCTTCAACCAGGCTGCTTTCCTGGAGGAGACCATCCAATCCGTCCTGTCTCAGGACTACCCGCGCCTTGAGTATTTGATCGTCGACGGGGGCTCGACCGACGGCAGCCTGGAAATCTTGCAGCGTTACGCCGACCGCCTGGCCTGGTGGGTCTCTGAGCCAGACCGCGGCCAGACGGACGCCATCAACAAGGGGTTTGCCCGGGCGCGCGGCGAGGTGCTGGCGTGGCTTAATTCGGATGACACCTACCTCCCGCACGCCGTCTCGCACGCAGTCGCGGCCCTGCAGCGCAACCCAGACGCCGGGCTGGTGTACGGCGACGCCAATTTGATCGACGAAGAAAGCCAAATTATCGGGAAGTTCCCCGCCCGCCAGACCGATTACCGCCGCCTGCGCCAGGGTTATGTCCACATCCCTCAGCAGGCGGCTTTTTTTCGGGGCGATTTGTGGAGAAAAGTCGGCCCGTTGGATCCAAGCTTTTTTTTCGCCATGGATTACGATTTATGGGTGCGGCTGGCGCGCCTCTCCCGCCTGCTTCACATTCCGGAGACCTGGGCGAATTTCCGCCTGCACGGCTCGGGCAAATCCGTCATCGCGGATGATCGCTGTTGGCCCGAAATGCTGCGCGTCCACCTGCGCGACGGGGGAAGCCGCTTTTCAAGACTGTATCTGAAGGCTAAAATCCGCCCCTGGATTTACGCCTGGCTGCCTCTGCGCGTGCGAATCTGGCTGCGACGCCGGCTTTGATCTCCGCGCCGCGAAGGCGCGCCTCCCCTCTCACCCCGATCTATCCACCAAACACTATTGATAGGTGCCGGCTTGATCGACCGGATGCGTGATAGAATGGCTTTATATATCCATTCTGGGCGGGTTTTTATCTACAGCGCATAATAGAATGCGGACTCTTTTCCTCAATACCATTATCATCGCCATCCTGGCCAGCCTCCTGATCACAGGGGGGGTGAAATCGTCACCGCCCGTGCAGGATGCTCCTGAAGCGAACAACCTGCTCTATCTGCCGCTCATCCAGAAGAACTTTCCCCCTCCCCAGACCGTTTTTGGCGCGGAAACATACAGCCTGAACACCGCCCGGATCAACCAGGCCAGGAACGCCAACCTTTACTGGATGCGTTACACCACGATTTCCTGGGCGGCGAT
>JADYYC010000057.1 GCA_020853835.1 Anaerolineales bacterium | reverse complement strand
GGGGTCGGCACTGATCTACCTCCAGACTTCAGGTGATCCTGGGCAGGGTTGAAGGCGGTTTTCATGATTGTATCATGGCGGGGCCAGGTTTTTTTCACCTCAGGGCAGAAAGTGAGTACAATTGCCTTATGAGTGAAGGTTCTATTGACAGTTATGGTAAAGCAATCGAAGACTTTCGCCGCGCCCGTAGCCAGGCAGACCTGCGAGAGCTGCTTTCGCGCCTGACCGGCGCGTCTAATCAGTTGCTATCTTTCGATGAAGTCCGGCGCTTATTGAAAGCAGAGGGCAGTTCCGAGCGCGGAGTGCGAGACATTCCGCTGGATGCAATCGTCGGCAGTGTTGGAAGATATACAGATTTCACGCGCGACTTCTTGCCGCGCCGAAAAGTGCAGCCGCATCGTTGGGCGCGCGTGCGCCTGGCGGCCTCCGGTTTGGTCGGTCTACCGCCAATTGATGTGTACAAAATCGGAGAGGTGTATTTCGTTCAGGACGGCAACCACCGCGTTTCAGTGGCCCGCCAGCTAGGCGCAAAATACATCCAGGCTTATGTAACCGAGGTGCGCACACATGTGCAAATCACGCCGGACATCGAGCCTGATGAGTTGATCTTGAAAGCCGAATATAATCAGTTCCTCGAACAGACCCACCTGGACCAATTGCGCCCCGAGGCAGATCTCAGCGTCACTGTGCCGGGTAAATACCCTACCCTGCTGGACCATATCGATGTCCACCGCTATTATATGGGCATCGACTTTCAAAGGCCCATCTCTTACAAAGAAGCAGTCACCCATTGGTACGATCACGTTTACATGCCCATTGTGGAAATGGTTCACGAACGAGGCATGCTGAGGGATTTTCCCAACCGCACAGAAACAGACCTGTACATCTGGATTGCGGAACACCGGGCGGAACTGGAAATGGAGCTGGGCTTTCCGGTTCGAACAGAATATATCCTTAACCATCTTCAGGAAACACAACAAGCGAGTTGGATCAGCCGGCTGGGCGAAAAATTGTTCGACCTGGTGGTGCCGGAAGAGCTGGAGGCGGGCCCGCCGCCCGGAAAGTGGCGTGGAGGGCTTTTACAGCGCAGCGACGAACGGCTGTTCATCGACCTGCTGGTGCCGGTCAACGGCACGCCAGACAGTTGGTGTGCGCTTGAACAGGCGATCCGGATAGCCCGGCGTGAGAATGCGGATATTCACGGACTGCACCTCCTGCCCGACAAGCCGCCGGAAGGTTTCGACTTGCAAGCATTTGAAGCTGAATTCGACCGGCGCTGTTTAGAGTCCGGCATCAAGGGGAAATTGGTGATCAGTGAAGGCGATATTGTGGAAGAAACCTGCAAGCGCGCCGCTGCGGCCGATCTGGTGGTCGTCAACCTCTCCTATCCGCCGGGCAACCTGCCGCTGGAGCGCCTGAATTCGGGGTTTCGCAACCTGATCGCACGCTGCCCGCGCCCCGTGCTGGCGACCCCACAGACCGTCTCTGAGCTTAACCATGCTCTCCTGGCTTACGACGACAGCCTGAAAGCACGCGAAGCCCTGTTCGTAGCAGCGTACCTGGCCCAAAAGTGGCTGATTAAATTGCATGTCGTGATCGCCCAGGATGAGCAGGGGACCGGGGAACGGGCATTGAATAACGCCCAAGAATATCTGGAGCAGCAAGGTCTGAGCGCCGCTTATATCTTAGAAAGCGGAAAGCCGGCCGAGATTGTGCTGGAAGCTTGTAGCGCGGTCGGAGCAGACTTCGTCATCATGGGGGGCTATGGGCTGAAGCCCGTGTTGGAGGTGGTGCTGGGCAGCACGGTGGATTCCATCCTGCAGACATCGAAAGTCCCCACGCTGATCTGCCGTTGAACCCCCGCCGCTTACGACGAGGGAAGATCGAGGATGGTCTCGCGAAAACCATAGGTGTTGATCACGCGCGTGCTCCCATAGATCATCTCTGTTTCTGTGTCTGGGCGGAGGATATGAATGTGTCCATGAAAGAAGTAGGCGGGGCGAAAAACTTCTACCAACCAGCGAAAGGCTCGAATCCCCTGGTGTGGCAGGTCCTCCCTGTCATTGATCCCTGCAGGCGGGGCGTGGGTGATCACCACGTCCACAAACCGCCCGTATCTCAACCGGTTAATAAATAAAGCCGGAACCAACCGGAAGACATGCATCCACATCTCATTCTGGGTGTATAGGAATGATCCACTCCGGTATTTGAGGCTTCCTTCCACCCCTGCCAGGATCAGCCCGTTGTAAATCGCAGTCTTGCGGTGCAGATCAATGCCGCCTTGTGGACAGGTGTACTGCCCGGTCGAGGTGTATTCCACAACTTTATCGTGATTTCCACGCACATAAAAAAGCGGACTGCCGAGGGCGTCATATACATATTCGAGATAATAGTAGGGCAGATCGCCGCACCCCAGAATTAGATCAACTCCCTTAAAGCGATCCCGCACTTGTGGGCTGTATATGAAAGAAAATTGCGTATCGCTGAGGGATAGTACCTTCATCTTTTACTCATTCACGAGGTCCGAGGCCGCTGATCGAGCCTGGCGGTAATCGGTTTTTTCGCCCGGTCTCGTCCATAACGCAATCCAATTTCTTTATAGCGGCAGCCCGGCCAAGCTCGAACAGCCGGTTGCGCTTATTGAAATTGATGTACGTCTCGCCTTGCAATTCCGGCGCGATGATGCAGTCCGCAAAATCTATGCCGCCGCCAGCGCGTTCAAACAAAATCTCCAGGCCAGCCCACAAATAACCTAACGGTCCGAGATACCTGCGCAGCTTGAAAGTGAAAATGTCCACCCCGATCGTGTATTCAGCGCCCATCTCGCGCAGCGCGGCCACCGGCAGTATGTCCGTGACGCCGCCATCACAGAGCAGGCGACCGTTTAACTCAACGGGTTCGACCAGCCCCGGGAGCGAACAACTGGCTTGAACCGCAGGGATGACCGGGCCAGAACTTATGGTCACACGCTCACCCGTCTCGATATCCGAGGCGACTACCGAACAGGGGATGCGGAGCTCTTCGAACCGCATGTTTCCGATCCTCTTTTCGAGGAAACTTCCCAGGCGGTTGAAAGAAACCAGGCCGCGCCACGGCAGGACGGGACGCGCAATCTGCCACCAATGGAAATTCAACGCAAACTCGCGCAGCTCTTGGGCAAGGATGCCAGCCGCGTAAAGCACCGCGATGATCGAACCTGCGCTGGTTCCAGCTATATAATCGAGTTTTATGCCGGCTTCTTCCAAAACGGTGATCACCCCGATATGCGCCAACCCGCGCACAACGCCCCCACCCAGCGCAAGCCCCACACTTTTATGACGTGGCACAGGCATTGTCTGGCTCTTAAATCCGGCAGGACGTTCAGCGAAATCCATCTTGAAGAGATTATACCCTCTCTAACCGGGGGAAGGCCACGGCCGGCTCGACAGAGTGTAGCCCGGCGTCCGCCCGTCACATTGACAGACATCCCTGCCGGTGCTATATTTTGGGTGATCCAGTCCATATACAACTGGTTTTTTGCTGGTCGGCGAATTTTTTTATTTTTTGGAGCCTGTGGTGGCGAGAAAACAAACCTCGAAAACGGCGCTTGTCCTTGCGGGTGGGGGTCTGACCGGCGCAGTGTATGAAATCGGTGCGCTGCGGGCAATCGACGACCTTTTGATCAGCCAGTCCATCAATGATTTTGACATTTACGTGGGCACCAGCGCCGGGGCGCTCGTCGCCGCATTCCTCGCCAATGGCGTCAGCCCCGAGACGATGTACCAGGTCATCGACGGGCGACATGCGCGTCTCACGCGCGTTGACCGGGGGCAGATCTTTAAATTGAACTGGTTCGATTACGCCCGCTGGGGCATCCGCCTGCCCGCCAAAGTGCTGTCGGCCTGGTTCGACTACCTGTTTCATTTTGGCGATATGACGCTGGTCGACCTGCTCTGGTCGCTGACGGACGCGCTGCCGGCCGGCCTGTACGACAGCAGCGGGTTAGAGAAATTCGTGCGCGAGGGACTTCGCCAGTTGGGCCTGCCCAACCAATTCGCTGAACTGGACAAGAAGCTGCTCATCAGCGCAACCGCGCTCGACAACGGGGAAAGGGAAGTCTTTGGAGTGGGATACCTGGAAACCACCATTTCAAAGGCAGTTGCGGCTTCGGCGGCCTTCCCGCTGTTTTATAAGCCAGTGCAGATTGGCGACCGGGAATATATCGATGGGGGGGCCAGGGGCAACGCCAGTATCGACCTGGCGATCGAACACGGCGCACGCTTGATCGTCTGCATCAACCCGTTGGTGCCTTTTGACCATCAAATGGACACAAAGCCATCCTCCGAGGCCTCGCATAGCTTCAGCAGCCAGGGCCCCCAATCGATCGCCAGCCAGACTTTTCGGATCATGCTTCACGCCGGCCTGCAATACCATATCAAACAAGTCAAGCGCGCTCACCCGGATATTGACATCATCCTGATCGAACCAAGCCCTGAAGATTACCAGATGTTTTCATACAATATCATGAAATACTCGGCGCGCCTGACCGTAGCCCAGCACGGCTTTGAGACGATCACCTTGAGGATGGCTGAAGACTATCCATCCTACAAGGAAACGCTCGCCAGGCACGGCATCCCGATCAGCCGGCGGCTGGTGATCGAAGAGTTGGAACAAATCGCCCGGTCGGGGCATAACCCGCGCGTGGTGCGCCGGATACTCGAGGCGACCAACCACGACGCAAAAAAGCGCCAGCGCAATAAACCCATCTCCTTATTGAACCGTTCGCTCGATGAGCTTGAGATAGCCCTGGAAAAAATAGCCCCCGCGTAATCTCTATAAGAGCCATCTCACTGATACTGGCAACCGCCAAACCCGCCTGTGTTGCCGGGTCCTGACGATCTCGCGCGATCCCCTAAATAAGCTCGTTCAATAACGAGCGGAACTGATCGGCGCCGTGGTGCGCCACCGGGCCGCGTGCGTAAAGCGCCTACCCAAATATCACCGAGCGGCGTTTTTCAAGCCGGTCGTAGATCATCGTCTGGACGATGTTGCGGATCTGGTCGGAAAGCTGAGAAACCAGCATCAGGTTGCTCGCGGAATCGGGAGCGTAGTGATCCGTAGGGATCGGCTCGCCGTAATCGATATACCATTTCGTCGGGATCGGGATAAACCCCAGCGGGCCAAGCCAGGGGAAAGTGGGTGAGATTGGAAAGTAGGGAAATCCGATCAAGCGCGCGACCAGCTCCGACTTGGTAAGCGAAATATAAGTCTCCTCAGCTCCGACGATCGAGACGGGGATAATAGGGGCGCCGGTCTTGAGCGCCATGCGCACAAACCCACCCCGGCCAAAACGCGCCAGCTTATAGCGGTCTTTAAAAAGCTTCCCCACCCCTTTATAACCTTCGGGGAACACCGCCACGAGGTGATCCTGCTCCAGTAAGCGTATCCCGTTTTCTTCGTTTGCCAGCACCTGGCCCAGCTTTGTCAGGGTCATCGAGACGAAAGGCAGGGTCGGGAACCAGGAGGCGTAGAGCGTGCGCACAATCCGCTGCGCAGGGTGCTCGGTGTAGATCGATTCGCCAAGCATGGCGCCGTCCCAGGGAAGCTGCCCAGAGTGGTTGCAGACCAGGAGCGCCCTGCCCTCATCGGGGATGTTTTCCAGGCCGGCGGTCTCGACCCGCCAGTACGTTCGATACATGAAGCTAAAAAACGGTTCGATGAGCTGCAGAAATTCCTGATCAAGCCCCCACTCATCCGTATCATACTCCCCACGCAGGCGCCGCATCAGGAAATCCTGCTGGTATTCAAGCGTATAGTTCAACATGTACCAGACGCCCTTCCAGGTATCCACGTCCAGCAAATCATCGCTGATGGTCGAGCGCAGCCGCCCCAGCAG
>JADYYC010000056.1 GCA_020853835.1 Anaerolineales bacterium | reverse complement strand
TGCTGTAAATAATTGCCATGACCTCCGCCATGCGATCCATCGCCCCTGGATAAGAGGGGTCGTGGGCAATGACGTATTCCAGGCGCTGGTAGGCGACGTCATAATGTCCTTCGGCCAGGTTCTGAACTGCTAAAGCGTACTGCTCTTGAACGGATGCCTTTGCATTGACTGTCGCGTTGGCCTGCTGGCTCCGTCCGGCGGATTGGTAGCCGGTGAACACGCCAACCGCGAGGGAGAAGAAAACCAGCGCGGCGAAACCCGCCGCCCAGGCTAAAAATTTAAATATTGCCTTGCGATTATTTCTGATCGTTTTCGCAACCGCGCCCTTGCGCGGAGGTTCGCCGCCGTTTGGGGCGCGCGGCTGGAGGGGTGCATTTGCCATATTTATCCAGGACGAATACGGGGCCGATCTTGTTCCCGCCTTGTAAACGCAATGGGGTTTCAGAGAGCGGCGATTACCCGGTCTGAAACCCCACTGTCTTTTCCCGTGTATGAGCGTCGTTTACGCTGTTCTGGCCTCGGAAACCGCTTAAACCAGCCGGGCGTCCAGGGTGATCTCGACGCCTGCCAGGGCGGCGGACACCGGGCAGCCGTTCTTGGCGCCCTCGGCGATCTTCAAGAAGGTTGCTTGATCGATGCCTGGGATCTCGGCCTCGGTTTCAAGATGGATTTTCGTGATGCGCGGTTTGTCATCCACTCTCCCCAGCGTGGTGGTGGCTTTGGTGGAGATGCGCTTTGGCGTGTACCCGGCCTTGCCCAGCTCGAGGCTGAAAGCCATCGAGAAACAACCGGCATTTGCAGCGCCGATCAATTCTTCGGGGTTGGTGCCGGGGCCTTCTTCGAACCGGGACGCGAAGCTGAACGGCCCTTCAAAAAAGTTGTCGCCGATGATCATTTTTCCACGACCTGTGCGCAGGTCGCCTTCCCAGGTTGCATGTGCGATTCGGTTTGGCATTGCTTACCTCCTGATTCTACCTATGCCGATGAGGAGGGAGCCCGGGTGTGCTGTGCATGCCCAGGCGCCCTCGATTGATTTGAAAAGACCCGGATGAGCCTTCGCCTTATTCGGGGAGATCATACTCCAAATCCGGCATGTTTTCACCGTCGTGCGAGAAATCGGGATACATACTCAGATCGAGGTGGTTGATCTCTTCCAGGTCGTTAAAACGTCCGCGTACAAAGCCGGTCCCGGCCGGGATCAGCTTACCGATGATGACATTTTCCTTCAAGCCAAACAGCGGGTCTTCCGTCGATGCGATCGCTGCGCCAGCCAGCACTTTGATGGTGTGCTGGAAGGAAGAGGCCGAGAGGAAGGAATCGGTGCTGAGCGAAGCCTTGGTAATGCCCAGCAGAATCTCGATGAATTTGGCTGGACGGCGGCCCTCGCTCAAGAGCTGGTCGTTCACACGCCTGAGTTCCAGGAAATCGACCAGGTCGCCAGGCAGGTAGTTGGTGTCGCCGGGCCGGGTGATCTGGACTTTCGAGATCATCTTGCGGATGACGACCTCGAAGTGCTTATCGTTGATGTTCTGCCCCTGCGAGCGGTAAACCTTCTGGACTTCGCTCATCAAGTACATCTGGCAGGCCTGGCGGCCCTGGATGCGCAGGATGCGATGGGGGTTGAGGGAGCCCTCGGTCAATGGCTGGCCGGCTTCGACCCTCGCGCCGTCGCGAACGATCATCCGCGCCGTGCTCGGGATTTCATAGCTGGCTTCCTGCCGGCTCTCGTAAGATACGATGACCTGGGTGTTTCCCGAGGACCCGTTGCCGGATGTTCCGCCTTCGATGCGCACGCGCCCCGCGTTTTGGGCCACAATCTGGGCCTCATCGCCCATGTGGGCCAGGATCGCGCCCTGGCTGACCTCGTCCTCATCGCTGACGGCGATCTCCCACCCTTCGGGGATGTTGTATTCGTCGCCGATCATCTCGCTGTGCTCAACCTGGGCGATGCGCAGGTCTGAATAGCGGTCGGACTGGCTGACCGTGACCACGCCGCTGATCTCGGAGACGACCGCTTCGCCCTTAGGGGTCTTGCGGGCTTCGAACAGCTCTTCCACGCGGGGCAGACCGGTGGTGATGTCTCCGCCGGCAGCGACGCCTCCGGTGTGGAAGGTGCGCAGGGTGAGCTGCGTACCCGGCTCGCCGATGGACTGAGCCGCCACGATTCCAACTGCCGACCCAACCTCCACCATCTTCCCCCGCCCGAGGTCTAACCCGTAACAGCGGGCGCAGATTCCGTGGGTGAGCTCGCAGGTCAACGGCGAGCGGACTTTGACGTCTTTGACCCCCGCGTTCAGGATGCGGCGCACCAGCTCGTGGTCGAGGACATCGTTGCGCTCGGCCAGGATTTCGCCGGTGTGCGGGTCGATCACGTTGTCGCAGACCAGCCTGCCAAACAGCCGCACGCTCATGGATTGGCCGGCGACATCGTCCTCGCTGCGGATCCATACGCCTTCGTTGGTTTCGCAGTCGTCATCGTTGATGATCACGTCTTGGGCAACGTCCACCAGCCGGCGGGTGAGGTAACCCGCGTCCGCCGTGCGCAGCGCGGTGTCTGCGAGGCCCTTCCTGGCGCCGTGGGTGGAGATAAAGTATTCGAGCGCGTTCAGGCCTTCGCAGAAATTCGAGCGGATGGGCAGCGGGATGATGCGCCCGGATGGGTCGGCCATCAGGCCGCGCATTCCGGCGAGCTGCGAGATCGGGCCGAAACCGCCTTTGGTCGCTCCGGAGATTGCCTGGGCGGCCAGGTTGCCGTGCGGGTCCATGTTTCTGCGCACTGCATCCGCGACCTGGTTGGTCGTGCGCTGCCAGATATCGATCACGCGCTCGTTTTGCTCCTGTTCGGTCAACAGACCGCGCCGGTAGTCGCGCTGGATGGCATCCGCTTCTTGCAGGGATTTTGCGATGATCTCTTGCTTCTCTTCCGGGACGGTGATGTCCGACACCGCCAGCGAGTAACCCGAACGGGTGGCGTAGGCAAAACCGATGTCTTTGATCGCGTCTGCGATGTCGGGGGTGTCCTCTTCGCCGACCACTTCATAAAGGCTGGCGACGAGGTCCTTCAAACCGCCCTTGTCGAGCTCTATGTTGATGAACTGCATCACAGAGGGGAGCGCGCGGTTGAAGAGCACGCGCCCGATGGTGGTTTTCACCAGACGCTGCTCGGCCTGCGGCAGGCGATTGTTCTCATCGTCGTACCAGGTGTGGGTAAGCAGTTGGATGTTGGCATGAATATCGATGTGGCCCAGCCGGTAAGCCAGCTCGGCTTCGTCGATGTTGACGAAGATGCGCCCATCGCCGTTGTGTTTGCGGGTGTCGATCTTGGTGAGGTAATAGACGCCAAGCACCATGTCTTTGGATGGGCTGATGATCGGCTCGCCGTCGGCGGGCTTGAGCAAGTTATGCGAAGAGAGCATCAACTGCCTGGCCTCCCAGACCGCTTTTTGTGAGAGCGGCACGTGCACCGCCATCTGGTCGCCGTCGAAGTCGGCGTTGAAGGCGGTGGTCACCAGCGGGTGAAGCTGGATGGCGCTGCCCTCAATCAGGATGGGCTCGAAGGCCTGGATGCCAAGCCGGTGCAGGGTGGGGGCGCGGTTGAGCAGCACCGGGCGCTCCTTGATCACCTCTTCGAGCACTTCCCAGACCTCGGGCCGGTTGCGCTCGATGAAACGGCGGGCGCCTTTGACGTTGGCGGCGTAGTTATGCGATACCAGGCGCGAGATGACGAACGGGCGGTAAAGCTCCAAAGCCATGGTCTTTGGCAGGCCGCACTGGTAGAGCTTCAGCTTAGGACCTACGACGATCACCGAACGCCCGGAGTAGTCCACGCGCTTTCCGAGCAGGTTGCGGCGGAAACGGCCTTTCTTGCCTTTGAGCATGTCGCTCAGAGACTTGAGCTCGCGCCGCCCGCGGCGTGAAAGCGCCTTGCCGCGCTGCGAGTTGTCGATAAGGGAGTCGACCGCCTCTTGAAGCATGCGCTTCTCGTTGCGGACGATTACGTCCGGCGCGCCCAGCTCGAGCAGGCGCTTGAGGCGGTTGTTGCGGTTGATCACCCGCCGGTAGAGGTCGTTTAAATCGGAGGTGGCGAACCGGCCGCCGTCGAGCTGCACCATCGGGCGCAGGTCGGGCGGGATGACCGGCAGCACGGTCAGCACCATCCACTCGGGACGGTTGCCCGAGCGGCGGAACGCCTCGACGACCTTCAGCCGGTTGGTGGCCTTCTTGCGTTTTTGCTTGCTGCGCGAGGTGCGCACCTCGTGCCACAATTCCTGGGAGAGTTTGTCAAGATCCAGCCGGCGCAGGATGTCGTGAAAGGCTTCTGCGCCCATGTCAGCCCGGAAGACCTGCCCCCAGCGCGATTTGAGTTCGCGGTAGCGGGTCTCGCCCATGAACGTCAAGGGGCGCAGCTCCAGCAATTCATCGCGCAGGCGCGAGTTCTCATCTCGTACCGCGACCGATTGGTCGTCGAGCTGATTGCGCAGGTTTTCCATCTCCAGGTCGGCTTCAGCCCGGACCTGATCGCGCTCCATCTGGGACAGCGCGAGCTCGTGCTGTTTTTGTTCCTTGATGTTCTCTTCAATTTCTTCCAGGCGCTCTTTGACCACCTGTTGGACTTTGGCCAGATGTTTCTTGTTGATGGTCACGCCCTCTTCCACGACCACCGCATCTGTGTCGGGGAAGTGGATAGCCGCCTTGGTCGTGGTGCCCAGCATTTCCTGCAAGCTGTCTTCCAGGCGTTTGCCAGCGTTGATGATAGGCTCCAACTGCTCGGCGATCTCTTCGTTGTACCTGGCTTCGATGCTGGACTGCCGCTGGGCAAGCTCGTTCAAATTGCGGTCGCGCTCTGCTTTGATCTCGGCGATCTGGGCGTTGATGCGGGAGGCCTGTTCGCGCTCGGTGACGGTGATTTTGTCCTCCAGGCGTTTGAGGGCCTTCTGGCGCGCGTCTTCATCGACATACGTCACGACATATTGGG
>JADYYC010000055.1 GCA_020853835.1 Anaerolineales bacterium | reverse complement strand
CCGCCCACGCCGATGGCGTAAGAGATGTGAAATTCGCTAAAGCGCAAATTGGCGCCCCCCGTGCGCAAGATGTAGGCGAAGTTGTCGGGCATGCGCAGGTACTTGCGGTTGTCCATGCACATCCCGACCAGGAGCTGCGCCCCTGAATAAGCGTCTAGCGGACGGTTGAGGTTGTGATACTCCAGCAGCCGCCCGATGGGCGTGTCTCTGTACTCGGGGAGGATATCTTCTTTGGCGGTCACACCGGTCAGTTGGTTCATTTGCTTTCTCCATTATTTGTAAAATTTGATCTGCCGAAGCAGGTTGCAGCGCCCCGACACGAAACCCGTGCACACCGAAAAGTCAGAGTGGAAGCCCTCTCTCGCCTGCAGAAGGCAACCCCCTCTCCCCCTGGGAGAGGGTTGGGGTGAGGGCGGCCCTTGGGGTGAGGGCGGCCCTTTGGGCTGAGGGCCTATTGTCCACAGATGCACACGGTTCGAGGTTACAAGACTTCCGAAGTCTCTCAGACTTCGGAAGTCTCGCCGCCTCCGCTTTGCGCCTCCGAGCCGCGCGCATATGCGGCGATCCGCTCCTGCGCCAGCTTTACGTATTCCGGGTCCACCTCGTAGCCGATGTACTTGCGCCCCGATTTCAGGGCCGCGATGGCGGTCGAGCCGCTCCCCATGAAGGGGTCCAGCACCACCTCTCCGGCAAAGGTGTAGAGCTGGATCAGCCGGTAGGGCAGCTCGACCGGGAACGGCGCCGGGTGCCCCACCTTGCGCGCCGATTCGGGCTTCATATCCCACACTGATTTGGTCCACTCCATGAACTGTTCTTTGCGGATCGTATCGGCCTCGGCGGCGGGCCTGGCGCGCCCAAACGCGCCTTTGGAGAACACCAGGATGTACTCGTGCACGTCGCGCAGCACCGGGTTGGCGGCCGAGCGCCAGCTCCCCCAGGCCATCGAGACGCCCGCCCCGGCGCTCTTGTTCCAGATGATCTCGCCCCGCATCAGGAAACCGATTTCGAGCATGATCTCGGTGATGTGCGCCGAGAGCGGGATGTAGGGCTTGCGCCCCAGGTTGGCGACGTTGACGCAGGCCCGCCCGCCATGCACCAGCGCCCGGTGCGTCTCGGCGAAGACCGTCCGCAGCATTTGCAGATATTCCGCCAGTGAGAGGTCGGCGTCGTACTCTTTGGTCACGTTGTAGGGCGGCGAGGTCACCATCAGGTGCAGCGAGCGGTCGGGGATGGCGCTCATCGCCTCGGCGCTGGCGCAGATGAGCGTGTTTTCCAGCTCGGAAGGGAAGGGCTGGTCGGGGTCCGGCAGGGTTTCAGCCTGCGCCGGCAGCCCCGCGTACAGCCTGGATTCGTAATACGAAGACGAATCGTGGCTGATGCGCGGGGCGGTGCCAAACTTGCTGGTCTTGGAGCCTTTTTTCACCGCATCACCCGTTTAGAAGCGCCCGTCCGAGCGCGCCCGACGCACCTGACCCTGGGCGCGCTCCAGCCAGCCGGTGCGCACCTGCGTCCCCTGGTCGAACTCGGGCACGTAAGGCTTGAGGTCGAGCAAGGGCGTGCCGTCAAGCACGTCCAGCCGGTCGACGAACAGGGTGCATGCTTCGACCTTGCGCAGCGGGACGACCGAGAGCCCGATCGGGTTGGGGCGCACCGGCGCCCGGGTGGCGAAGACGCCGCGCGGTTGGCTGTCCAGGAAGGGCGTCACGGTCAGCGCCACCCGGCTCGCTTTGTGAAAGCAATAGATCAGGATGAGGTGTGAAAAGCCCTCCAGGTCCTTCAGCCCGGCGGCGAACTGGGGGTAGATTTCCACCGTGCCGGGGGCGCTCGTCTCGCTGCTGGGCTGGATCGGCATCTCGTCCAGGCGCTGGAAGGGGCTGTGGATCACGCCGATGGGGGTGAGGGTGATTTGCATGGGCATTTATCCGGTTTGTGAGGCGGTTGGGTGGTTCTGATTATCTCACGGATGGGGGTATTTTACTCTATCCAGGTGTTGTTGAATGGGGGGAAGAGGGGAATAACCACAGAGACACGGAGAACACAGAGAAGAGTCTTTGTCGTTTCGATGAGCGATGGCTCTCACCCAAACCTTTCGAGGAAAGCGCTGTTTAGCCCTCACCCAAACCCTCTCCCGCAAGCGGGAGAGGGCTTTCGTGCCGTCATTTCGACGAGCGAAGTGAGGAGAAATCTTGCATCTCTCAAAACCAAGATTTCTCGCTGCGCTCGAAATGACAGAACTTCCCCCTCTCCCGCCGGGAGAGGGACGGGGTGAGGGCCCCCTCTCTCCTTCGACGATCACAGCGAGGAGAAATCTTGCATCTCTCAAAACCAAGATTTCTCGCTGCGCTCGAAATGACAGAACTTCCCCCTCTCCCGCCGGGAGAGGGCCGGGGTGAGGGCCCCTCTCCTTCGACGAGCGAAGCGAGGAGAAATCTTGGTCGACGAAGACCCCGATTTCTCGCCGCCTGGCGGCGGTTCGAAATGACTGTATCCTTGAAAACACGTGTCTAAAAGGATTTACCCCGGCCCTTCTGATGCAAGCTACATCCTCGCTATTGACAACCAGCCCAACAACTGTATAATACATATTATAAAATATATCATATATTCTTTTTGGCAATAGCCCCAGGCAGACTCGAGGCGATATGGGCATCAAACCTCACAGTTATAGCGATGAAGCCTACCAAGCGCTCAGATCTAAAATCATCGAAGGCGAGCTTGATTTCGGCAGCCGGCTGCATATCAAAGACCTGGCTGAGGAGCTCGGTGTGAGCTCGACGCCGATTCGAGAAGCGCTCAACCGGTTGAGCACGACCGGGTTGGCGAAAATTAACGCCCACAAAGGCGTTTTTGTGATGACGCCCACCGTCCAGGACGTCAAAGAAATGTGCAAGGCGCGCCTTTGTCTGGAGAGCTGCATGGCTGAAGAGGTCATCCAAAACGCCACAGCCGAACAAATCGAGAAGCTGCGCTGGCTTTCCACCCAGACCTCTTATGAATCGTCCACCATGGGCGTCCACGATTATTACGCCACGCTCGCCAGCAACAGCGTTCTGCAAAGGTTTTATGAACAAGTTCAGGGGGTGCTCACGGTTTTGTTTGGCAAAGCGATCCGGAAACCGCTTCCCAGTCATTATCTGCTGCAACACAGCGACGAAGAAAAAGAAATTGTCGATGCGATCAGCGCGCGTGACGTCGCCAGGCTCAGAGAGGCGATCAGGTTTCACGTGCAATATCTTGAGGAGTTTCTGCTGGCTTCCAATGTGGTTAAGTAACTTGAATTTAGGATATGGGCCTCTTGTCACTGCGAGTATTTCCACCGCGCCAGCGCTCTTCACTCCAGAACGACACCCTTGTGTCTCTGCGAGCCGCCGTTCTTTGGCGGCGTGGCAGTCTCGGGGTGTCATCAGGAGGGCGGTTTATGCCCAAACCAGTCTCCAGGATGAGCCAGCGGGGTGATTGCTTCAGCCCAAAAAGCGGGCTGCGCTATGACTATCTCTGCTATCCTGAACTGACGTTAAGAGAGAAGGGAGCATGCCTACTGAATCAAACCCCGTTCTACCGCTTTCAAAAACCACAAAAATACCAGACTTATCAGGAGGATTTGAAATGGTTATACGTAAGTTGACAACCAGGGTGGTTCCATGGCTCGTCGCGCTGTCCATGATGAGCGTGTTGCTGGCAGGCTGTGCGGCGCCAGCCACGCCTACGGCGGAACCGCCCGCCCCCCCAGAAGCGCCTGCTGTTACGGAGGCGCCCCCTCCGACGGAGGCAGCTCCGCCAACCGAAGCCCCTCCGCCTGTTGAAGAGCCTGCGCCCCCCGAAGAACCTGCTGAGGAACCGGTGGTCCTGGTCATCATGGACAACTGGGGCTCTGAGGAAAACGGCAAAGGCCCGCCGCTCCATGCCACGTTCGAAGAATTCATGGCGGAGTATCCCAACATCAAAATCGAGGAACAGATTTTCGGCGACCACGAAATCCCCACCAAAGTGGTCACGATGTTTATGGCCGGCGACGAACCCGACATCGTGCTCCAGAACCTGCACCAGGCAGCCCTGGAGTGGCTGGATGACGGGATCAGCATCGACCTGACCGATCTGTCCAAAGAGTGGGGGCTGTACGATCAACTCAAGCCCTCCGCCGTCACCGAATGGACCGATTCCCAGGGCAGGTTGAACGCCATCCCGCTCGAGGGGTACACCTGGCCGGTCTGGTACAACACCAAAATCATGGACGAGGCCGGGGTCGAAGGGATCCCCCAGACCGTCGATGAGCTCATCGACGCCGCTAAGAAGATCCGCGCCGCGGGCTACCAGCCCTTCACGACGGGCGGCATGGAGTGGACCGGGGAATTCGTCTTCTTCCTGGCGCTGGCAACCATGCTGACGGACGAGGAAATTCCGCAACTGTATGCGCATGGCGGTTTTTCCGAAAACGCTCATGCACGGGCGGCCGTCGAGGCCTTTGTTAAGATGCGCGACGCAGGCGTGTTCGCCGACGACGTTGAGGGCCTGACAAACGCCGCCGCGAATGAGGAATTCTATTCTGAGAAGGCGGCCATCCTGCATGGCGGCTCGTGGTTCTTCTCCGAAGCCCCCATGGATATCAAGAGCCACATCACGCTTGGCGGCATGCCGCTTCCCGAAGGCTCGCCCCGCTCGAAGCCAGCCATCTACAGCAGCTTTGAAGGGAAAGGCGTCTGGGTCACCCGCAACGGCTCCAAGAAGATGGATGCGGTCGCAAAGTTCATCAAGTTCTTCTACCAGCCCCGCATCATGGCGCGCTTTGTGGAAGTGTCGGCGATGACGTCTCCGCTGATCGACACGCCGGTGGACGAAAGCAAGCTGGATCCGTTGTTTGTCCAGTCCACGATGCTCGGCAATGTAACCGAAGTGGCTTTGATCCATAAAGTCTATGTGCCTCCGGCGATCGACGAAGATCTTCGGAGAGCGGCAAGAGAAGCGCTCGTTCCCAACACCTCTGTGGACACCATCCTCAGCAACCTGGATGACGTGTACGCGATTCTTCAATAAGAGAGAGCGCTCCTGACGACTGCGCGCGGGGCTGAGCGCCTTTGAACTGGTCAGCTCAGCCCCGCTCTACCTGAAATGCTGGGAAACAAACGCGCAAATGAAACTTACTCACCGGAATAATACAATCAAAGACGGCGATGGCGCGGCTGTGGGCTATCGCCAGTATAAGATGGAAAGAGACCGGGTCGCCTTTCTGATCTTCGTCGCGCCCGCTTTGATTGCATTTATTTTGATCATGCTCTGGCCCATGATCAACATGTTCTATCTCAGCACAATGGATTGGCGCGGGCTGGTCAAACCGAAAGTGTACGTGGGCCTGGCGAACTTTATCCGCATGACCAGGGATCGCCACTTTCTGCGCGCGCTGACAAACACGGGCATCCATACCCTGATTTCCCTGCCTGGCGTGATCCTACCCGCTTACATGCTGGGCTTTTTCCTCAGCCAGCGCCCGCGCGGGTATCGCTTTTTGCGGCTGGTCTTCTTTTCTCCCGCGATGATCTCGGTGACCGCCATCGCGATGATGTTCGTGGGCGTTTACCTGCCCGAGGGCATCCTGAACACGGTATTGCGCGGCGTGGGGCTTGGCGATCTGGCGCGCCCCTGGTTAGGTAACACCTCTACGGTGCTGTATGCCATTATTGCCATTGATTTCTTTGGCGGCCTCGGCTATTATGCCGTCTTATTTTCTGCGGCTCTGACTGGGGTTTCAAACGACCTCTACGAAGCCGCCTATCTGGACGGCGCGGGGAGGTGGACCGTCATGTGGCGGGTCGGGTTCCCGCTCATCCTGGATTTCATCGGCGTTTGTTTGATGCTCCATTTGATCTGGATCCTGGTGGGCGCGGCGCAGAACGTGCTCCTGCTCACCCAGGGCGGCCCGGGGGATTATTCGATGACGCTTGGCTACTATCTGTACTCACAGGCTTTCAAGTCCTATCAGTTGGGGTACAGCCAGGCCATTGGGGTCGTCATTTTCATCCTCGGCGCCGTCGGTTTGTTGTTGATCCGCAAAGTAACCCAGCGTGATTATCAGATGTAAGGGTACAAAATGACGATGTCTTACAAAAAACGCCTGGTCCAACGCCTTCGAGATGGCAAAACGATTTTCAACATCGGTGGGTATATCGCGAGCATCATTTATGTATTGATCATCGTCGTCCCGTTGTATTACGTGATCATATCCGCCTTTAAGGACAACGCCCAGATTTTCAGCGCGCCTCTCACCCCGCCTTCCAAGCTCTCTCTCGTAAACTTTATCAACGCCGAAAAAACGGGACGGTTGGGGAGGGCGCTGGGCATCTCCCTCTTCGTCACGGTGTGCGGCGAAGTGCTCTCCCTGGTCCTGGCGTTTCCGGCGGCTTACGCCATCGCGCGCATTCGCACAAACCTGGCGGCGCTCGTCGAAAGGTTCTTCAGCCTGGGTTTTTTGATCCCGGCCTTTGCGATGCTGGTGCCGCTCGTGCTGCTGATGGCTCAACTTAAGTTGCTCTACAAACCGCTTTCGCTGGTGCTGCTCTATCCCGTCTGGCGGCTGCCGCTCGCCATCGTTGTGCTGGCAGCCTACCTGCGCACTGTGCCGCGCGAGCTGGAAGAAAGCGCCGAGCTGGACGGGGCGAGCCGGATGCAGATTCTTCTGCTAATCCTCTTCCCTCTGGCGCGGGCCGGCGTGATCACGGTCTTGATCATCAATTTCATCACCTTCTGGAACGAATACCTGTTTGCGTTGATCTTGATGAGCCAGGAAAACCGCACCATGCAGGTGGCTTTGTCGATATTAAAGGGGGAGCGCTCGGTTGATTATGGGATGCTCGCGGCCGGCGTCCTGTTCAGCATCGTGCCCGTCTATATTGCCTTCCTGATTTTCCAGGAACGGGTGGTCGAGGGCATCTATTCCGGCGCAGTCAAAGGTTGATTTGCCCGAAAAATCTAAAAAAACCGTTCACAACCAAACCCAAAAAATGGAGAGTTCAAATGAATTCCGAAACCGAGGCCAGTTTCAATTTTTTCCTCCCACCCTTTGTCGTGTTTGGGAGAGGAAAACGAAGCGTCCTTCCAGAATATGCCCATAAGCTTGGGATCAAAAAAGCCCTGCTCGTGGCGGACCCCTTCTTTGTAGGGACCGGTTATTACGCTGAAATCAAAGAAATGCTCAACGCCGCCCAAATCCCCCTGGCCGAGTGGAGCGGCGTGGTTCCAGACCCGACCGACGCCAGCGTAGACGAGGCTGCGCGGCTGTTCAGGGAAGCCGGCTGCGACGGCGTGATCTGCATCGGAGGCGGCAGCGCTATGGACACGGGTAAGTCCGTCGCCGTGGCCGCCGGCAGCGGCGCGGACAGCATCCGCGCACACATGGCTCCGCATTACGGCTCCGTGGGGGGCATGGCGCCCGTGATTTGCCTGCCCACCACCTCGGGCACCGGCGCCGAGGTCAACCCCTATGCCATCGTCACCAACACCGAAACAAACGAGAAGGGGCTGGGCTACGCCGCCTGGGAAATGCTGGCTGCCCAGAGGGTGGCGGTGGTCGACCCCGACTTGACCGCCTCCATGCCGCCGCGGCTGACCGCCGTCACGGGCGTGGATGCGCTCTGTCAGGCGCTTGAATGCTACATCAGCCAGAGCCCCAACCCGGTATCCGACTGTCTTGCTCTGCACGCCGTGTACCTGGTCGCTCACAACCTGCTTCGCGCCGTGAACAACGGTCAGGATATGGTCGCCAGGGTGAACATGAGCCTGGCGGCTATGATGGCGACGATGGCTTTTCCCAACGCCGGCCTGAGCTTCCCCCACTTTTTGAGCGAACCGATGGCGGATCTCTATCATCTGGAACACGGCGTTGCGGTGGGCTCGGTGTTGGTAGCCTCCCTGGAAGAGCTTCTCCCTTATAAAGAAGAACGGCTCGCCGAGATCGCCGGGGCCTTTGGCGTGCAGAGCCAGGGCCGCAGCCAGAGAGAAGTCGCGCAAGAGGGCATCGCGCAGATTCGAAAGCTGTTGAAAGATATTCGCTTCCCGACCCTCGCCGAGGCGGCAGGCGGGAAGGATGTCATCGATATCGACGTCTTTGTGGCAGACGTGATGCAGAAGAAAGCCGGTTTATTGAAAACCCAGGAAGATCGTGAACGAGTGAGGTCGATCGTCGTGCGCGCCCTCGCCGGTTGATTTTTCGAAAGCGGCCTGGCTGTCGAACAACAAGGAGCACAAGGAGACCGGATATGCAAGATAACCCTGCAGGGGAGTATCAATACGTCCTCTACGAAAAGAAGGGTCGCGTGGCTTATGTCACCATCAACCGGCCTGAAGTGATGAACGCCATCCACCCCCCGGCGCTGGCGGAGTTGAACGCGGTTTGGACCGATTACATTGAAGACGACGATTTATGGGTCGCGGTTCTGACCGGCGCGGGCGAGCGCGCCTTCTCGGCCGGCGCCGACTTGAAGTACTTCGCACAGGCGGAGCACGCCCATATCCTGAGCCAGCAGGATCAGCGCCCAGGCCACGTCCTGGACCGCTGTTACAAGCCGGTCATCGCGGCGGTGAACGGATACGCGGTGGGGGGCGGGCTGGAGCTGGCGCTGCGCTGTGATATCATTATCGCCGCGCAACACGCACTGCTGGGCTTGCCAGAGCCCCGCCGGGGGCTCCTCGCAGACACCGGCGGTGTTTTAAAACTCCCCCAGCGCATTCCATACCATCTCGCGATGGG
>JADYYC010000054.1 GCA_020853835.1 Anaerolineales bacterium | reverse complement strand
GACGACATGGGGCTGGGCAAGACCATCCAGGCCCTGGTCTTCCTGCGGTCGCTCTACGAGCCAAACGGAGCGGAGGCGCCCCACGCCGCGAGCCTGCTGGTCGTGCCGCGCTCGCTGCTCGTCAACTGGCAGCGCGAAGCCGCCCGCTTTACCCCCGGGCTGAAGATCCTGGAATACTTCGAGTCCAGCCGTGTCAAGGACCTGGAGGCGTTCAACGAACACGACCTGATCATCACCACCTACGGCGTGATGCTGCGCGACATCCAGCTCCTGCACCGTTACGAGTTTTACTACGCCATCCTGGACGAATCGCAGTCGATCAAGAACCCGCTCTCTCAGACGGCCCGCGCGGCCCATTTGCTGCGCTCGAAGAACCGCCTCGCCCTCACGGGCACGCCGCTCGAAAACTCGACCTCCGAGCTGTGGTCGCAGTTTGCGTTTCTGAACCCGGGGCTGCTCGGAAACCTCAAGTATTTCAAGAACGAATTCGGCCTGCCGATAGAAAAGAAGTACGACGACCAGGCCGCCGAACGGCTGCGGCGGATCGTCTATCCTTTCATTTTGAGACGCACCAAAGACCAGGTCGCGCCCGAACTCCCGCCTCGCAGCGAGCGCACCCTCTACTGCGACATGGAACCAGCCCAGCGCCGCCTCTACCTGCGCACGCGCGAAGCCTACCGCGGCCTGCTGATGGGCATGCTCGATAAAGACGGGCTGGACGAAAGCCGCATGAAGGTCCTCGAAGGCCTGCTGCGCCTGCGCCAGATCGCCAACCACCCGCTCCTGGTAGACGAAACCTTTCACGGCGCTTCGGGCAAATTCGACCTGCTGATCGAAACGCTCGAGACGCTGCGCGCCGAAAACCACAAGGCGCTCATCTTCTCGCAGTTCGTCAAAATGCTCAGCCTGGTGCGCCTCGCCATCGACGAGCGCGGCATCCCCTACACCTACCTCGACGGACAAACCCAGGCGCGCCAGAGTCAGGTAGACCGGTTCCAGAGCGACCCCGGGGTTCCCTTCTTCCTGATCAGCCTGAGGGCGGGCGGGTTGGGGCTGAACCTGACCGCCGCGGATTACGTGATCCACATCGACCCGTGGTGGAACCCGGCGGTTGAAATGCAGGCCTCCGACCGCACCCACCGCATTGGACAGGATAAGCCGGTGTTCGTCTACAAGCTCATCACCCGCGATTCGGTGGAAGAGAAGATCCTGCAGCTCCAGGAGCGCAAAAAGGACCTGGTCGACCAGATCATCACCACCGAAAGCGCCTTCTTCAAGACGCTGGGCGAAACAGAAATCCTGGCCTTGTTCGAGAGCTGAAGCGCGCCAGGCTGCCTGAAATAACGCAGCCGCCGGAGGGGCTGAGAGCCAGTTCCGGCGGCTGTTTTTTTCGTCAGGTCCGCAGCGATGGGCGCGGGGCTACTTGATCGTGATCGTCACTTGTTCAGACGATGTCTGACCATAGAAATCAACTACGGTCAGCCTCACGGTGTAAACGCCGGGGGCGGCAAAGACATGCTCGGCCAGCACGCCCTCCGAGTAAGTGCCGTCGTCGAAGTTCCAGGTGTAGCTGGCCAGCCAACCGGCCGGTTCTGAGCGGCTGGCATCGAAGATGACCACTTTGCCCGCCACACCCTGCTCGGGGGCATAGATGACCGCCTGGGGCGGGGTGGTGACGGGAGGGAGCGTGGCGATCGGCGGCACGGGCTCGACCGGCGGCAGCTCGGTCGGGGCTGGCAGCTCGGTCGGGGCTGGCGGCTCGGTGGGCTCAGGCGTGGCCGGGGGCTTTTCGGGCGTCGCCGTGGGCTGCTCGGGCGCCGCGGTTGGGGGTATTGGCGTCGCAGTCGGCGGGGTGGCGGTTGGGGTCACGGGCGGCTCGACAGGCGCGACGGGCACAGGCCGGTTGTAGTACACCAGCAGCCCGCCGACGGTGCCGATCACCAGTTGGTTGTGGATCCACGAGATGCGGTTGGCGGTCCCCAGCATAGCCAGGTAGTCCGCTTCCTGCTCCATCACGCCCAGCGGCTCAGGGCAGAACTTCTTGGTCGAGACGGCCGGCCCGACCTGGAAGAAATCCAGGACGGGGGCGGTGTAATTATTGCACCCCGCAGTGCCGCCGATCGAGCCGGTCACGCCATCGGCGTTCACGGCAAAATCAGCCGTGATCACGGAACCCGGGCGCAGGACGATGTTGCGCATCGAGACCAGCCACCAGCGGGTGCCGTTGAGACCGGTGAGCGGCCCGCCGCTCGGCAGCGGCTCGGACGGCACAAAAGCCGTAAAGCTCAGCGCCTCCCCCTCGCCGTAGAAGACCTGCAGCGTGTCGCCCAGGATGCGGTAGCTCGAGGCCGTGTTGAGCGCCTGGTAATAGAGCATCTCCTGAGCGGACAGGTCGGGGGCGCAGCCGGGGTTTTGCGATCGGGCCGGGTTGTTGATCTTGATTTCGGTCAGGCTGGCGGCGTACACCGCGTTGTAATCGTTGCAGCCAGTCCCGCCCAGCATCAGCCCCGAGGGAAGGCCCGGTTGGCGCACGAACTCGGCGGTGAAATCAGCGCCAGCGACTGGCGCCTGCGGGTGTTCCATCGATCCCAGGGCTGTCAGGCGCCAGTTTGTGCCTTCCAGCGGAACGCGGTTGGCGGAAAAGGTCATCTGGCCCTTCTCCGAGGTGATGATCAGGGTCTGGCCAAGGATCTGGTAGGTCTTAGCCGCCTCGAGCAGCTCGAAATAAGCCGCTTCTTCCTGCATCACCGTTTCTGGGCAGCTTATCATGGTCGAGGCGAGGGCGCTGACGGTCAATTGATCCCCTTCCACCGTGTAGCCGCCGCGATAATTATTGCACATCGCCACACCGCCAGCCGAACCTTCGCCCTTCTTGCTGCCTGGGTCGAACAACAGGGTTGTGGGCGTCAGACCGGTTGTGCTGGGCGCGTCGTTGATCATCACCAGCGTCCAGAGGGTGTTTTCGAGCGGCAGGTTGCGCGAGGTGTACACCAAAACCCCCGCGCCGCCATCGAAAGTGATTTCCAGGCTGCCGCCGGTGATCCGGTAGGTATCGGCGCTTGCCAGCGCTTGCTGATAAGCCGCCTCTTGCTCCATGCCCGTCTCGCAGGCCATCAGGGTCGAGATCGGATGCTCGATCATGATTTGGTCGTCTTTCAGAGTAAAACCAGCCGCGTAGTTGTTGCAGCCGGAAGTTCCGCTCAGGCTGCCTTCCTGGCTGAACATGGCGGTGACAACCACGCCGCTTTCGACCGCGGCAGGGTCATCTGGGCTGCCCATCTTTTGCAGCACCCACACCGTATCCGTGAGAGAGGTCTCGCCGGGGACGAACACCATCTTGCGCTCGACGCTGCTGCCCAGGTCATAGAAGACCTCCAGCCGCCCCTCGGCGGTGAAGGCGATCCGACCCGCGCTCTGGAGCGCGGTCAGGAAGGCGCTCTCCTGATCCATGCCTTTATCGCAAAACATCATCGTCGAACCGATCGGGTCTGCAACCGTGAGCTTGTCGCCCTCAAGCTTGTAGGTCGAGAAGTAATTGTTGCACCCACCCGAACCGCTCAGCGTGCCGTCGGAGGCAAACAGGGCGGTAACGGCTGTGCCTTTTTCCACCACGGCCGGGTTGGCTGCCTCGCCAAAAGCCACCAGCAGCCACTGCGTATCTGCTAACTGTAATGACAGATCGGCAGTCGG
>JADYYC010000053.1 GCA_020853835.1 Anaerolineales bacterium | reverse complement strand
GAGCTGGAAGACGTCCGGGCGGGAGTAGTGCCCCACCACGTCGAAATCGAGCTTGCTGCGGGCGATCTCTCCCAGGTCGAGCTCGGCAAATAAACCGCCCTCCTGGTCGTAAAGCGGGCCGGCAAGCACCTCTCCCAGGGGGGAGATAACGACGCTCCCGCCCCGGCACATGACCTCCGGCTGGACGGCGAGTTCCTCGACGCCGGGCAGGTCGGCGGGATACATGGACTTGGTCACGTACTGGTTACAGCCCAGCACGAAACAGCGCCCCTCGAGCGCGATGTGGCGCAGGGTGGCCTGCCAGGTATCGCGCGCATCCGCGGTCGGGGCGAGGTAGATCTCGACCCCCTTGGCGTACAGGGCCATGCGCGCCAGCGGCATGTAATTCTCCCAACAGATCAGCCCGCCGACCCGGCCGTATTCGGTGTCGATCACCGTCAGGGTGCTGCCGTCGCCCTCGCCCCACACCAGGCGTTCTGCCGCGGTGGGTTTGAGCTTGCGGTGCTTGCCCAACAGCCGCCCGTCAGGGCCAAAATAGAGCGTGGTGCAGTAAAGCGTGCCCCGGCTGGTCTGGGCATCGCGCTCGATCACGCCGACGGCCAGGTAGGCCTGGGCCTGGCGCGACGCGGCGCTCAGCCTTTCGAACGCCGGGCTGGGGATTTCAACCGCGTTCTCCCAATAAGCCTGCCAGGTGTAGCGCCCCTGCTGGCTGCGGCTGCCGACCACGGTGCCAAAGGTCAGTCCGCGCGGGTAAGCCGGGATAAACGCCTCGGGGAACAGGATCAGTTTCGCACCCTGAGCCGCGGCCTGCTGGGTCAGCCGGCAGGTCTTTTCAACCGTGAGGTCGCGGTTGAACAGGATAGGCGCCGCCTGGATCACCGCGACTTTGAGGCTGGGGTTCTTTTGACTGGCAGTGTCCATGGTGTTTCTCTCCTTGTAAAGAGGCCGAATGCGGTCGCCACGAGCATTCGTGGCCGGTCATCAGCTACCCCGCATCCATCAGCCTCGGCCTGTACTGCAGCGCCTCGGCCAGGTGCTGGGGGGTGATGGCAGCGCAGCCGGCGAGGTCAGCGATCGTGCGGGCCAGCTTGAGCACACGGTGGTAGGCTCGGGCTGAGAGGTTGAGCTGGCTCATGGCGGTTTTCATGAGGGCGCGGCCCGGCTCGTCCAACTGGCAGTACAGGCGCACCTCCGCCGGGCCCATGTCTGAGTTGCAGGCAATCGGGTGCGCCTCGTCAGACGAACGCTCAAAACGATCTCTTTGGATCTGCCGCGCCGCCTCGACCCGCCTCTGGATCACAGATGAGGTCTCACCCAGGCGTTTGTCGGATAGCTTATCGTAAGCCAGGCGCGGCACTTCGATGTGGATATCGATGCGGTCGAGCAGCGGGCCGGAGATGCGCTTCTGGTATTTAGTGACGGTGGCGTTCGAGCAGGTACAGGATTTGACCGGATCGCCGTAATACCCGCACGGACATGGGTTCATCGCGCCGATCAGCATAAAATTCGCGGGAAAGGTGAGCGTGCCCTGGGCGCGGCTGATGGTGACGATCTTGTCCTCGATGGGCTGGCGCAGCACCTCCAGGACGCGCATCCCGAACTCGGGCAGCTCGTCAAGAAAGAGCACCCCGCGGTGAGCCAGAGAAATCTCCCCCGGATGAGGCAGGTTGCCGCCGCCTACCAGCCCGGCATGCGAGATGGTGTGATGCGGGGCGCGAAAAGGCCGGTTACGGATCAGCGGGACGTCGGGCGGGAGCTGGTCGGCGACCGAGTATATGCGCGTGACGTCCAGTGCCTCGTCGATGGTCATGCGTGGAAGGATGCTCGGGATGGCGCGCGCCAGCAGGGTTTTCCCCGAACCCGGCGGCCCGATCATGATGATATTATGCCCTCCCGCGGCCGCGACCTCCAGGGCGCGCTTGACGTGTTCTTGCCCCTTGATCTCGCTAAAGTCGGTCTGGACGTAGACGGGCAAATCCTCGGGCCGGACTGTGGGTTGGGGCGAGATCGGCAACACCCCCGAGAGATGGGCGACCAGCGCAGTCAGGGATGAGATCGGGATCACCTCGACTTCGGGGATCAAAGCCGCCTCGAGCGCGTCCACGCTGGGCGTAAAAATGCGCTTGAACCCTTGCTGGCGCGCCAGGGCCGCCATCGGCAGGATGCCGCGCACATGGCGGACGCTCCCATCCAGCGAAAGCTCTCCGATGATCAGCGCGTCTTCCACGCACTCCGGCGGGAGTTGGCTGCTGGCGATCAACGCGCCCAGGGCGATGGGCAGGTCGTAAGCCGGGCCTTCTTTGCGCACCGCCGCAGGCGCCAGGTTCACAGTCAGGCGTTTGCGCGGAAAGTACAACCCGGCGTTTTTAATGGCCGACTGGACTCGCTCACGACTCTCCTGCACGGCTGCATCCGGCAGACCAACGATCACGATCGCGGGCAGGCCGTCGCTCGTGTCAACTTCCACCTCGACGATGACGCCTTCAAGCCCGATGACAGCACAGGAAAAGACGCGCGCAAGCATGGCTTTAGTTTAGAAGGCGCGGCACAAAATGTCAATGGATTCTTACGGGTTCGATAAGGAAAGCGCCCGACTGGCAAAAACGGATCATGATCTGGATCACCCCAATCGCGGGAGGCTGGTTTTGAGCTCCGCCGTTTTCCCCCGCCAGGTGAAAAGGGTGGAGCGACGGCAGCCGCACGGGCTCATACTTGATGAAAGCCCGCTCCAGGGCGTCCGCCAGGTTTAACGCATCCTCGATCAGCACGAGGCGCGTCTGGTTCCCCCAATATTCAGCCTGCCAGGGGTTGCCACGCTCCGGGTAACTGCCCGCCAGTTCCAGGCGGTCCGGAGCTACAGTGCCGCGCGGGTTCCAACCGTATTTCTCTGCCAGTTCCAAAAGCCCGAACCAGGTCCAGTTGTTCATCCGGATAAAACAATCCGGATTGTTCTGGTTGATCAATTGGTAGCTCATCCGATAAACTCCAACGATCACCGCGGCGCGTGGCGCGGCGGAAATTTTTTCAGCAACCTCGAAGGTTCAATAAACATCATCGCTCAAACGCTCAAGCACAATATTTCCGGCCTACCCGGCATCGTCGTGCCAGGATTGTAACAGGTCTTTGGGTAAGCTGAAAAGGAGGCGGTTTTTCAGCCTGAAACGCCGGCCTTTCAGAGGGTTTTCAGGTAAAATTGGATGAGGGTGGACGTTTTCAGGATTGCAAAGAAATTCTTGCAGGATCCAGAAAGTCCCATTCCCATATCTTCGCTTCGAGGAGAGTATGTGCGATGGGTGATTTACCAGGCGATATCCAGCGGATTTTGATCACGCCGGAAGAAATTGAAAAGCGCGTAAAAGAGCTGGCCGACCAGATCTCGAATGATTACCGCGGCAAGCGCCTTTACATGGTGGGAATTTTAAAGGGCGCGTTTATTTTTATGGCTGACCTGACGCGGGCGCTGAGCATCCCACACGTGGTGGACTTCATGGCGCTCTCCAGCTATGGCAAGACAACCCAATCCGGCGCGGTGCGGATCTTGATGGATCTGCGCGAACCGATCGAAAACCAGCATGTTCTGATCGTAGAAGACATTGTGGATACCGGTCACACGCTGGCCTATCTGCAACAGGTGCTAAAAGGACGGTCTCCGGCCTCGCTGCGCACCTGCGCCCTGGTGCGCAAAACGCGCGCCCGCGCGGACGTGACCCTGGACTACCTGGGCTTCGAAATACCAGACGTCTGGGTGGTGGGTTACGGGCTGGATTTTGCGGACCGGTTTCGAACGCTCTCATATGTCGCTGAACTGAAACCGGAGGCCTATGCAAGCTCACAAAAGTGAATCGCCTAATCCATGTTAAAATTACGGTAATGGAAGCCCCACCCAGCAGAATGAACCGGCAGCGCGAGCGCAATCCGCTCACACACGCCCGGCATCGCAAGGAAGTGTTCTGGCAAATCAGCCTCCCAATCGCGATCGGCGGCCTGATCCTGCTGGTCCTCGCGGGTTTTTCCCTGGCGCTGGAAGCCGGAGAGGCCAGCCGTTGGGCGGACATCTCGCTCATCTGGCTGATTGCACCGGCAATGCTGATGATATTGATCACGCTCGCGATGCTGGCGGTCAGCATCTATGTGATCGTGAAGCTTATTCAAGCGCTGCCGTATTACAGCCTGCAGCTATTGAACGGGTTGATTTTAATCGGGCGGTATGTGCGCCAGGCAGAAGATCGCGCAGTTGAGCCATTTATGCGCATCAAGACGTTTTCCGCTTCGGCGCGCGCCCTGGGGCGTCAAATGACGAGGAAATCAACCCACTCCAAATAACCATTCGAGACAGGCCTATGGAACCATCTGGGTCGTCAGTACAGTGATAATAAGAGGAAGAGACCAATGAGTGAAAACAAAAGCGATATCGTTCCCGCGGGCGACTGGAGACCCAAGGCGCTGATCATTGGCGGGGTTATCGGAGCCGTGGTCGGCGTGACCGCCACCTACTTATTGCTCCAGCGAAACGAAGATGACACCCCGCCCGATTTTTCCGTCGGTGAGGGCGTAAAAATTGGGGTGCTGGTCCTGGGCCTGCTGCGCAGCATTGCCAACCTTTAACGATCTTTGGCAGTCCAGTGCATATGCGGGGTCAAAAAGCGTGAAGGGAACAGCCGGACCTGAAACGGCTGAATAAAGACGGTTTATTGTTAGCGAGGCATGGTATGGATAATCTACTGAGTATGAAGTGTGTGGCCTGTCGGGGCGGCGAGCCGACACTCGATGAGGGCGAGATCGCAG
Organism: Anaerolineales bacterium; assembly: GCA_020853835.1. Lineage (GTDB taxonomy): Bacteria > Chloroflexota > Anaerolineae > Anaerolineales > UBA4823 > UTCFX2. The sequence goes on along the minus strand of JADYYC010000053.1, from coordinate 5,211 downwards.
AATTAATGCCCGCTGTCCCCGGCTGGCAGATCATCGAAGACGCAGGTGTCAAGAAGCTGCAACGTACTTTCAAGTTCAAGGATTTCCGCCAGGCGCTGGCCTTTACCAATCAGGTAGGCGAGCTTGCCGAGCAGGAGGGCCACCACCCTTTGATTCAGACAGAATGGGGCAAAGTGATAGTGGTCTGGTGGACCCACAAAATCGGCGGGCTGCACAAGAACGATTTCATCGCGGCCGCAAAAACCGACGCCCTGTATGCACAAGAGGCCGCCGGATAACAGTCAGTCTGAAGATCCCTCATCGCGGTTTACCCGTTTCAAACCAACCTGACGTATAATCTTCTGTATGGACATATCCACCCCCAGGTATCTGGTGTTAGGGCGGTTATTGCGCGAATACGTTCTCTTGCCAGACGGCAAACCGCTGCTGGATATCCCGGGAGGGAGCGCCCTGTATGCCGCGGTGGGACTGGCGGTCTGGGAGCCACAGCCTGCCCCGGCGATCGTAGCGCGGGTGGGCGAGGACTACCCTCAAGACTGGCTGGACATGCTCGCGCAATGCGGGCTGGACGTGCGCGGCGTGAAAATCTTGCCCTATGCGATGGATGTGCGGTTTTTTACCGCGATCATCGACCGCTACACCCGTTCTTTTGACGACCCGGTTGCGCACTTTGCGCGGGCCGGGTTGCCTTTTCCCAAAGCGCTTTTAGGCTACAAACCTGCCAACGGGATCTCGATCGACAGCCGCACCCAGATGCAGGCCTTTTCGCTGCGCCAGGCGGATATTCCTGATGAATACCTGGACGCCAATGCGGCTCATTTATGCCCCCTGGATTACCTGACGCACAGCCTGCTGCCGGCGTTGATGCGCCAGGCGGAAGTCACCACTGTTACGCTCGATCCCTCGCCGGGATACATGAACTCCGCTTATTGGGGCGATATCCCGGCCCTGCTGACCGGCCTGACCGCGTTTTTACCAGCGGAAGAGGAAGTGCGGATGCTTTTTAAAAACCGCACCCACGACCTGTGGGAAATGGCCGAGGCGCTGGCGGCTTATGGCTGCGAGATCATCGTGATCAAATGTGGAGCGCGCGGCCAATTGCTCTATGATGCGGCCACCCACAGCCGCTGGGAGGTGCCTCCCTATCCGGCGCGCTTTGCCAACCCAATCGGCGCGGGGGATGCGTTCTGCGGGGGGTTTCTGGCGGGTTACCGGAGGACTTACGATCCGCTCGAGGCGGTGATGTACGGGAATATCGCGGCTTCGCTGGTTGTGGAGGGGAACCTGGCGACCTATGCGCTGGACGCCCTGCCGGGGCTGCACGTCGCAAGGCTTGAATCGCTGCGCCAGATGGCGCGAAAGGTGTAGCATGGTGGAAATCGACCTGTCTTTATGCGCGCGGGTGCTGGATCTGGCGGTCACCATTCAGCAGATCCCCGCGCCGCCGTTTGGAGAAGAACAGCGGGCGGAGTTCTTGCGCCAGCGCTTCATCGTGGAAGGCCTGGAGGACGTATCGATGGATGCGCTCGGGAACGTCTTTGCCCGCCTGCCGGGCCGCGGCGCCTCCAAGCCGCTCGTGGTTTCAGCGCACCTCGATACTGTTTTTCCATTCGAAACCGACCTGCAGGTGCGGCGCGAGCCGGATCGCATTTTCGGGCCCGGCATCGGCGACAACTCGCTCGGGCTGGCGGGGCTGTTTGGCCTGCTGTGGGCGCTGCGCGAGGCGCACGGCGACGAACCGGGTTTGCCAGGCGACCTGTGGCTCGTGGCGAACGTTGGCGAGGAGGGGCTGGGCGACCTGCGCGGCATCCGGGCGGTGGTCGATCGTTTCGGGGGCGATGCGCTGGCGTACCTGGTCCTCGAGGGAATGGCGCTGGGGCAGATCTACCACCGGGCGCTGGGCGTGCAGCGCTACCGCATCACCGCGCGCACCGGAGGTGGACACTCCTGGGTCGATTATGGGCGGCCCTCGGCGATACACGAGCTGGCTGAACTGGTTACCCGGATCACGGCCATCAGCGTTCCCGCCAAACCGCGCTCCACGTTGAACGTGGGTGTGATCTCCGGCGGGACGAGCGTGAACACCATCGCCCCGGAGGCCCACCTGGAACTGGATCTGCGCTCCGAAGGGGCGGGGGCGCTGGCGAACCTGGTGGAACAGGTCGAACAAGTCGTGGCGTCTGCCAGCAAGCCGGGGGTGCAGATCGCGTTGGAGATCATCGGTCACCGCCCGGCCGGAAAACTCGCCGCGACCCACCCGTTGGTGCGAGCCGCAAAGCGCGCGCTTCAAAGGCAAGGCATCCAGCCCAACCTCACGATCGGATCGACGGATGCGAACATGCCGCTCAGCCGGGGCTTTCCGGCGATCACGGTCGGGCTCTCGACCGGGTTTGGGGCGCACACGGTAAACGAATACATCCACACCCTGCCGCTCACACAGGGGCTTGGGCAGTTGGTCGATGTAGTCCAGGGGGCGTTTCTGGAAATGGGAAACTAACCGGTTTCAAAAAAAGAGGGGGTTGTTCTATCGATCACCCCCGACCGAATGCTTCCCGCGAGGTATTGGCTCAGAAGGTCGTTTAGATCGCTCAGCGCGGAGCGCACGTCCGCCTCGCCGCCCGTATGTTGCGCTTCGATGGTGACGAGGGCTGCGGTGGTATTCATATCGACGGTGCTCTCGACGGATTGCTTCCAGCACCAGCGGCGTGCGACGACCAAACCGGCCTCGTCGCTGAAGATAACTTCGCCTTGAGGGGGGCGCTCGGGCTCAGGCGAGTCGTGGGCGGTGAAGGCTTCTGCCCCGCTGGCAAAGCGCACCGTCACGGGCCCGGCGAGTTGGCGCACATCGAAAGCCGCGACCGGCAGGGCATAACGGATGCTGATCAGGTTGCACAGGTCGACCAGCGCGTTGATAGAGGGTATATCGCCTTTTTTGGTCAGGCGGCGCAGCAGCGCCTCGGCCGCGCTGCGGTATTTGGTTGGGTCCACCCCGAACTGGCGAAAGGCTCCCCGCCAGGCAGCGAGGGAAGGGATCTCGCTGAGCGGCTTTTGACCGACCCGGCCGAGCACGCGGCCTTGTTCCGCCAGATAGGTTTCGAGCAAAGCGGGTGGAGATGGGCGGTTGGAGAAATCCCGCAGCAGGATCGCGCCGCCGCAGACCTGTGGAAAGCGCAAGAGGATATCAGGGTGGTATTGAAAACCGGTCGGCATTTGAAAGACTCCTTTAGAGGCAACCCTCCCTCTTGCCGGTCGGGATTCTGACCATCAGGCAGGTGCGATCGGCGGGGCGGGAAACGATCCGTTTATCTTGGAACCGAGGCGGGCTCGTAAATCCAGTGCAAAAGCGCCTTGCCCCTCCGGCATAGCCCGCAGAGGGTTGACCTCGACTTCGACCAGCTCGGGGAAATCGGCGGCAAAGAAACTGAAGCGCAGCAGGGCCTGGCTGACGGCGGTACGGTCGGCGGCGGGCAGGTCACGATAGCCGGAGAGCCGGCGCCCCGCCCAGGTGTTCGCGATCATGTATTCGACCTCTTCGCCGGTCATAGGGGCAAGCGCAAAGGTGATGTCTTTGAGTTGCTCAGCCTCCACACCGCCGGCGCCGAACATCACCAGCGCGCCAAACTGAGGGTCCTGCAAGGCGCCCAGGATCAAGTCTTGCCCAGCCTGGAACATTTTTTGGACCTTGACCCCGTCGATCTGAGCGCCCGGCGCCGCCTGACCGGCGTTTTCGACCACCTGGGAGAACCCCGACCTCACCGCGCTCTCATCCCAAAGGTTCAGCAACACCCCGCGTACGTCGGATTTGTGGGGGATATCCGGCGAGGCGATCTTGAGGGCGACCGGGAAGCCGAGCTGGCGCGCCTGCCCAACCGCCTGCTCTGGCGAAACCGCCAGGTAGGACTGAGGGGCTTGAATGCCATAGCAGGCAAGCAGCGCTTCAAGCAGTTCCGCTGGCAGCCAGTTCCCCTGCGTAAGCGAGCCCAGGTTCGCTTGAAACAGGCGGCGCGCACGCTCCCTTTCCAGGCCGGGGGGAGGCTGGGGCGGTTGTTGCGGGCGAGCGAGGTATTCAGCCCGCCAGGTGAGCGCGGCCAGGGCCGAGGCGGCCCGCTCGGGAAAGCGGTATTCAGGAACGTGCGCGGCGCGCAGGTGCTCGACCGCTTCCTGGATCAACCGTTCACCCATCAGCGCCACCACGACCGGCTTTTCCGCGTGGTGGATGACCGGGATGATCGCCCGCGCCACTGCCCCGGCGGTGAACATGGGCGGCGGTGGAAGGATGACCATCACCCCATAGACGTTGGGATCCTCCAGCAGTACCGCGAGGCAGGAGGCATATTGTTCGGGCGACGCGGAGGCGAGCATGTCCACCGGGTTGACGAGGCTGGCTGCCGGAGGCAGCTCGTCCGCCAGTTGTTGGCGCGTCGCCTGGCTCAACTCTGCCAGGCGCATGCCGTTCATCTCAAGGGCGTCCGCGGCGGTGACGCCCGGACCCCCCGCGTTGGTCAGGATGGCGATATCCCGCCCCTTTGGAGGCGGGCACCAGGCCAGGGCGCGAGCCCAATCGAACATCTCCTCGCTGGTTTCGGCGCGGATCACTCCCGCCCGGCGAAAGGCGGCGTTGTAGGCGCTTTCCTTGCCCGCCAGCGCGCCGGTGTGCGAAGCCACAGCCCGCTGCCCCCCCGCAAAACGCCCCACCTTGAGGGCGATGACTGGCTTCTGCCGCGTTATGCGCCCGGCTTCGGATACGAAGCGGCGCCCATCGCGTATACCTTCGATGTACAGGGTGAGCACCTTTGTGAAGGAGTCTTCGGCGACCGGCTGGAGGACGTCGGTCTCGTTGACATCGACCTGGTTGCCCAGGCTGACGAGGAGCGACAGGCCAAAGCTGTGACCGCGCGCCCAATCGATCACGGCCGCGCAAATTGCACCCGAATGGGAGATAAACGCCACGTCGCCCGGCAACGGCCCGGGAGGCGGGAGAAAGGTGGTATCGATCGGGAGGTGGGTGTCGATCAAGCCGATGCAGTTTGGCCCGATCAGGCGCATGCCGAACGAGCGGGCCAGGCGCAGGCATTCTTCCTCCAGGGCGGCGCCCTGCGGGCCGGTTTCACGAAAACCGCCTGAACCGATTATGGCTGCTTTAAGGCCCCGCCGGCCGCATTCGGTCAGGGCGGACGGGATTCCAGGCGCGGGGATGAGCAAAATCGCCAG
>JADYYC010000052.1 GCA_020853835.1 Anaerolineales bacterium | reverse complement strand
TCAGGCCAGCCCGTCTGAAAATAGCACCGCGCGGTCAATTGATCGAAAACCTGCTTACAATCGCGGCGAACAAAGGGCTGGACGCTCGTAACTGTGAAATAGGCATCGCTCAAACTGGAGATCTGCGAGACGCGAGCCTTACGCCCGTTCCACCAGCAACCCAACCCGCTCGCAGCCGCGATCAGTTCGTCCAGAGCCGGAAAATAGGCTGCGCCGACCTCCACCCGGCCTTCGATCTCCAGGCCGATCAGCACGCTGTAAAGAGGAACCCCCCGGATAAAAGATTTTGTCCCGTCAATGGGATCGATATACCAGCGGTGGCTGGCGGAAGCGTTCACATCTTCGCCAAATTCCTCGCCTATGATAGCGTGATGCGGATAGGTTTTTTCGATGCGGTCGCGGATAAACTCTTCTGCCTTTTTGTCGGCGATCGTAACGGGTGAACGATCGTTTTTATATTCCGTCTTTAAATCGGTTTGGAAGTATCCTAACGTCAACTTACCGGCCAGAACTGCTGTTTCGGTGATAAATTCCAAGTAGTGGGAGAGGTCTGATGGCGACATGCGCCCAATGATAACATAGATAATCTGTTAGAATATTTCCCGTTCATTGTCATCTGGAATTTGGATCATCGACGCCTTTCCCGGCTGGTCATGGAGGACGGTTTTTGGAAAATCAGACTTCACCGAGCGTGCGCCGCAATATCTTCAAGACGTGGTTGCTGTCTTTGCTCTCCTTGATCTTGATTGTCCAACTGTCGTGCAATTTCTTGCTCGGTCGGAAATCGAACGACCCCGTCAGTTCAACTTTGATTTCGTTGTATGCTCAACAAACCGTGTTGAACGAGACGCTCAACGCATTCACCGCCGTGGCCCGCCAGGGAGATACCACCCAGGTCGCTCAGACGACGCTCGAGGCGAGCCTTGCCACTGCCACTGCCCAGGCGCAGTTGATGGCGACGCTTGCCGGCGGTCCCGAAAGCAGCGCCACGCCTGAACTCTTTGCAGACCCCGACGAGCGCCTGCTCAAATCTGTCCGGATCTTGCTTTTTGAGGATATGTCCGCCTCACCCTACATCCGGATAGCCAAGGAAGCCCTGGACACGGGAGGGTATTTCTACCAGGATGTAGGCAGCGCGAAAGGTTGGTTTAAGACGCTGCTGCTTTCTGACCAGGAATGGGATTTAATCATCGCAGCCGCAGAGGCGGACCGGGATTTTGGCGGAGAATTCTTCGAATACATCGACGACAGGGTGGGGCGCGGCGCCGCGGCGATCGTTGAAAACTGGGACTTCGACCTCGCTCCAACAGGTAAGGCGGGTCAACTTCTGAATCGCTGCGGTGTCCGCTTTCAAACGGACTGGTATGAGCCGAATTTACGCGTTTTCTTCTGGCTCCAGCCAGATCATCCGGTGTTCCACCAACCAAATTCAATCCCGCCCGCTCTGCGCAATGCGCGCCGCATCTGGCGGGGCGACATCGGAGATCTTTTGGAATACAGCACCTCGGGGTCGACAGATGAAAACGACGCTGTGTTGCTTGCGGGGACGAATCCGAACCAGAAAAACAGCAACGGGGTGCTTGTCAGTTGTCTGGATGGGCGCCTAATTATCCAGACGTTCAGAACCCATGAATATCACCATGATGACATGCTCATGCTCTGGCAGAACTACATCTATAACACGCTCAAGAGCTACTTTGCTCAAACCGGAAAAAAAGTCCCCACCCCAGCCATCACGGCACTGCCCACGCTTGAAGAGACATCCACGCCGGCCGGGCCAACGCCGGGTCCGGATTACATCTTCGAGCACGGGTGTGATGGGATCTTTTCAATAAAATTGACCGACGCCCCAAGGTTTCAAAAAGACCTGTTCGAGCATCATGCCAATGGGTTATTTCTGGTGCTAAATGTTCTCTATCGTAACAACACGGATTTCCCTATCATGGTCTGGGATGGGGATTACTTACTTCAAGGAGAATTGAACGGCCGCAAGCTCGAATACCGCTTCAATCGTGAGGCGACCGGGTATTTGTTTGTGGACGGGTCTGGCGACCTGGTTCAGGGAGTGATCGAGCCTGGAGAGAGCCGCCGGGTAGGCCTGGCTTTCGACATCGATCCTAAGGGCGGCGATTGGGAGCTCGTCTTTCGCCCCGGAAGCGAGTTCGACGGCGTGGTGTGCGAAGCGCGTATTCCTTTGAATCGCTAAGATAAATCGCTAAGACAAATGTCTTGATTCTGTAATTTCGAGCATTAATACCAGCCAGAATCAGTATAATTGCCTCATAGAAATCATATTCTTCATGGAACAACTCTATAGCTGCCGTTTGGGATAGAAAAAGGTAACATGATCGATCAAATGCTCAATCTGCTGGCGGTGATCGCCTGGTTCTGGTTTGTCCTTGTGGTGATCCTGCTGCTGTTGCGCGGGTATCAGGCGGGCGGGTTTCGAAGTGCATTGCGCGCCTTTTTATCCTGGCGAATTGTTATTGCTTTGATGATCGCTCTGGCGCTCACGTTATTGAGCGCCAGCCTGGTTTTTATCGAACCCCAGGAGGTTGGCGTCGTTATTTCTATACTCAGTCCAAACGGTTATCGAGAAGAACCGCTCCGTTCAGGTTTGCATGTTATTGTCCCGCTGGCGGAAAGGGTAACGCGTTATCCGATCTCCTGGCAGACTTACACCATGAGCGCGGAGCCGTTTGAAGGTTCAATGCAGGGCAACGATTCGATATCGGCTCGTTCATCGGATGGGCAGTTGGTGTTCCTGGACAGCTCGGTGATCTACCGGATCGATGCTAATGAAGCAGTTCGAGTCCACATCGAATGGCAGAAGCGTTATATCGATGACTTTATCCGCCCGGTGATGAGAGGGATCATTCGTACCGAGGTTTCACAATTTACAGCAGACGAAATCAACAGTTCGCGACGAAAAAACCTGGAGGAAAACCTTGGCGAGCTGCTCCGCAGCGCGTTTTCTGATAACGGCTTTGTGTTGGACCGGTTTCTGTTGCGCAATATTGCCTTCTCAGACCAATATACCAACGCGATTGAAATGAAGCAGGTGGCGGAACAGGAGCGGATGCAGCGCGAATATCAAGCTGAACAGATACGTAAGCTTGCCGAGGGTGAACGCGACCGGCTCAAGATCGAAGCGGATGGCCGCGCCTCCGCGATCGAAATCGAAGCAGCCGCTCAAGCGACTGCGGTAGTGTTGAAAGCGGAGGCGGAACAAACGGCCTTGAATTTGATTAGAGAGGCCCTGGCGGGCGATCAGCAGCTTCTTGTCTATCGCTATATCGAAAAAATTGCTCCAAACCTGCGGGTGATGCTTCTGCCAAACAATAACCCGTTGCTCCTGCCCCTGCCAGATATCCTGGGTGACGAAACGGGCGATCTTGAACTCACCCCGACGCCGAACGGAACTCAAACCCCGCCAGCGCCCCAGGTCACAGGCGTGGCATTGCCCACCGCCACGCCCACAGCGACGCCCACCCCCACGCCCGGCCAGTAGAAGGGGGCGTAATTCTGATTTGACATCCGGAGTGTGGCTAAAACAGGATTAAGAGGCTTGTGATATAATTCTCGGAATTGCGCCAGGGAAGCTATTCAGCCTGAAAGGAGAAAAGTCATGGAATTATTGCTCTTTATTCTTATCGCTGGTGTAGCTGGCTATCTGTTAGCCCGCAGCCGCTTTAGCAAGCCTATTGACGAGACGACCGAAAAGGTCGCCGATACCACCCGAAAAGCGGCGGCTGATGCTGAGAGTTGGGTGACGCGCACTGTTCGAGGCGAGAAAAAGGCAGAAGAGGAGATTATCGACGTATCTGCCAAGGCGACCGAGGCCGCGCCGGCTGCCGCTAAACAGTCGAGCCGCCGGCATGCGGAAGAGGACCAACCTGAAAACGAGGGCGATGGGTCATCCGCTTAGATTGTGAAGATCCATTCCAGAGTAGATAACAAACCAAGCTTCCTCATTTTTCAGGAAGCTTGGTTTTTTAATTGCGCTCGCCAAACCGGTTATTTTCCCCATGCACACACATAGGCTACCAATTGTTCATATTGAGCAGCCGCGCGGCTGGACGGGTCCAACTCGAAGATCGTTTTTCCCTCGACGGCGCACTCGCGTAAAATAGTGGCGCGATGAATCGGCGGCAGCAGGAGGTTTTCAAAACGCTTCTGCAAGTCCTGGAGGGTGGCTTTGCTCTCGCGAGTCACGCTGTCGTAAAACGTGGGCAGGATACCCAGGATTTTCCCTTTCCAGCCCGATTCATCGTGGATGCGCTTGAGTGTGATTGCAATGTTAAAAACGCCGTCGGAAGCCAGGTAGTCTACTGCACACGGGATAATCACCCCGTCGGCGGCCCACAAAGCCTGTTCTTGCAGCTCGCCAACCGATGGCGAGGTGTCGATAATGACATAGTCGATGCCATCTTTGGCTGCCGGAGCGGCGATCTTGCTCTGGGTGAAGCTGATCGGCGAGCGCTGTACGTTAAGCACGGTTTGTGCGACGGAGGTTTTTCGATCGCCCAGGACGACGAAGAGACCTTCACGATCGGTCGCACGAATCACCGTTGCCAGCGGATGTTCGGCTACCAAGAGGTTGAACGCCCCCGGCTCGGGTTTCAATCCGAGGATTGTAGCGCATTGACCTTGAGGGTCCAAATCGACCAACAGCACCTTTTTACCCTTCCGCACCAGACCGTGCGCCAGGGTGACAGCCGTCGTGGTCTTCCCGACGCCTCCTTTTTGGTTTGCGATTGTGAGGGTTGTGGTCATTTTTCTACCTTGGGCAGGGATGGCATCTCGGATCGTTCAGCCAGCAGGGTCAGGCTATTTTGCTGAGGCGGGGTAGTTAAACCCGGGCGGCCAGATCGTGAACTCGTCGTATTTGACGCCAGTCAGGTCTGCCCTTACTACATAAGGGATCGAATCCACCAGGATTGTTTCTTCAAAAATCAGGTTCGAAAGGTCAGATGAACTCAAATCTGCTCCGCTCAGGTTGATCCCCGCCAACGAGGCCTCGCGCGACTTACGCCCACGCATTGTGGTGTGGCTCAAGTTGGCGGCGCACTGATACAGAGCCGCGTTGCGCCATTTATCCTGATCGAAAAAAGACCTGCCCAGGTCGAAGGCGAAGTTTAAGGTTCTTTCTTCAACCTGGCCGTTATTGACGACCAGGAAGACGCCGTTGCGACAGTCCTGGCTCAAAATGTATGTAACAAATTCCGCATAGGTCAGGTCTGCCGGAAAATTGACCTCTGCGCGAGTGATCAATCGGGCGTCCTTTAAGACCACGCTGTTAAGTGAGGTGTAGGAGAGGTTAGCACCTGCCAGGTTTGCTTCGGTCAGATCGGTTTCAGACAAGTTAGCGCCTTGTAGATTTGCCCCGCTGATATTGGCTCCCGTGAGGTCAACCTGCGAGAGATCGGCATTGCGCAGGTCGGCAGAGCGGAGGTTCGCGCCCTGGAAATTGACGCCATTCAGGTCCATGCCTGCGAGCACTGCTGAAGGGAATGAAGCGTTTGAGAAATTTGCGCCAACCAGCTTTGCCTGAATAGGCTGCTGGGTTCCGCCAACGTCTAGTGTCCCGATCATTGTCGCCGGCGATTTTCCTCCGGCGCTCAGGTCTGCCTGGGTGAAGTCAGCGCCGGCAAGCGAGGCGCCCTCGAGACGGCTGTTGGCAAGCTTGGCGCCCCGCAGGATTGCTCCATCGAGCGCCGATGGAAAAACCTCGCCGTCTATTACCAGCATATCGAAGATGGCGGAGCTGAGATCGGCATTGGTCAAAGCCGCTCCGGATAAACTGGTGCCGCGAAACCTGACGCCTACCAGCCTTGCCCCAGTCATATCTACACCGTCGAAATAGCCTGACGAACTGGTTGCCCCGGTCAGGTTGGCGTCGCGCAGGTCAGCGCCGGAGAGGTCTGTGTCGTTAAATGACGCCCCTGCGAGAACCGATCCAGGCAGGATTGCGCCGAACAGGCTGGCTTCGTCCAGCGTAGCGCCGAGCAAGTTTGCATTTGACAGGTTGGCGCCTTCCAGGGTTGCGCCGGTAAAATTAGCGCCGCTCAGATCTGCATTAGAAAGATCTGCCCCATTCAACAAAGCCTGGGTGATTTGAGCTCCGCTGAGGCTTGCCCCGCTGAGCTTTGCACCGATCAAGTTGGCTTTGTTGAGCTTCACCGCTCGAAGGTTTGTCCCCTGAGACAAATCAACATCTTTCATGATTGTGTTGCTCAGGTTTGCGCCGCTCATATTGGCGTTGCTCAAATTCGACCCGGTGAGGTTTGAGCCATCAAAACTGGCGCCAATGAGCACGGTGGACGACAGGTCGGCGCTGAGTAAACTGGCTTTTTCGATTGTAGCGCCGCTCAAATCGGCGCCGGAGAAATCCGCTCCATATAGCGACGCGCCCGAAAAATTTACTCCGTTCAGGATTGCATTGTCGAACCTCGCCTTATCGAGCTCCTTGCCGCGGAAATCGCGGCCGGTCAGGTTCTTATCGATGCACAGCGGCGGGCAACTCACCTGGCGGTATATGACCCAGGCGAAGACCAAAACTATCAGGATGCCCAGGGCAATTGCTTCTTCGATTAATTCACGCCAAACGATCTTTCTGTGCTTTTTGGGCGCCGGTTCAACCTTCTGACCGGCCTTCGTCTGGGTGGGAAGGGACGGAGATTCGCTCATGGTCTGTTATCGAAAATAGCCGAGGAAGGGATATCATAACCCAGGGGCCAGATGGTGGTTTCGTCGTATATGACGCCCTGTAAGATCGTTGGTTTTAACAGCGGTTTGATGCGCACTTCAGTCAGCCTTGAGACACGGCTGTCTGCAAACACGCGCGACATCTCGGTCTGGTTGAGCGCTAATAAGAGAGCTGGTCCGGTTAAATCATTGTATGTAAAGGATGCCGGTGAACCAGGGGGGAGGGGGAGTTCGAGGATCGCCCCTGTGAGGTCGGCGCCGCGCAGGTTGCTGCCGCTTAGATTGGCCCCGATCAAATTTACGCCATTCAGCCGGGCAGATTGTAAGTTTGCACCGGTCAGGTCGGCGCCGAAAAACGTGCTCGCGCTCAAGTTGGCGTTGGAGAGGTTGGAGCCCACCAGCCGCGCCAGATTGACCCAGGCGCCGCTTATTTGTGCGTTCTGCAAATCCGCTCCGCTCATATCCGCGTTTGTGAGAACGCCGCCGCTGAGAATGGCCGAGGCCAATGCGGCGCCGCTGAGGTTGGCGTCATCCATCTCGACCCCGCTCAGCCGCACACCGTTCAAGTTGCTCCCGATCAACACCGCCTTGCGAAACCCGGCTCCTGCCAGTATGGTGTTTGCAAGCTCCACCCGCGTGAGCAGGGCGCCCTGCAGGTTTGCACCGCTCAAATCCGCCTCAGTTAACTCTGCGTTGCGCAAATTGGCGAGCGAAAGGTTGGCGCCAACCAGCCGTGCCTTTGTGAGCATCGCGTTTTCCAGGTTTGTTTCGACAAGGGAAGCGCCGGTGAGGTTTGCGCCGCTCAGGTCCGCGCCTACCATATACGCTTTATTGAGATGAGCATCCATCAACAGCGAATTGGAGAGGTCGATCTTGCTCATCGCCCGCCCGCTCAGGTCCTGGCTGATGCAATTCGGTGGACATCCTGCCGGCAGCCCCCGCCCGCATCCGGTGAGTACCAAGACACAGACCAGGAACAACGCCGGCAAAATTGCGGATCGTCTCATTCTGTGTAGAATTACCCTTCAGGTTTTCCAAGCGGGAGGAGGCGGTTAAGGGCCTGCTGGCGCTCGTCGCAACCACAGCTCTTCCCGGTGATCTTCTCGTAATACTTGGCGACACGATCTAACCCGGTGAGGTGGGCCAGATCAGCGATAGCATCGCCCAATCCTCGCCCTGATTCTATGCCAGTTTTCACTTTCATGTTTTATTCTCTCCATGTCCAATTATATCAATGCTGCATTTCAATCTGTCGAGACATAATCTCGTTTTGAGATCTGCAGAAAACCAACGCGGCTGTCGCGTGACAGTTCATGGATGGGCGATGACCATGACCGATGAAGCCCGATCCAGCACGCACTGCATTGCGCGTGATAGGTTTTCAGGATCGAGCGCCCCAAAGCTCTCATCCAGGATGATTAGATCGGACTGCTGAAGCAGCGCCCTCGCGATAAAAAGCCGGCTGCGTTCGCCGTGCGAGAGTTGCCAGCCGCTTTCGCCCAACATTTGTTGGAACCCCGACGGCATGCGTTCGAGCAGGTCGCCCAGGCCCAACTCTTCGCAAATGGCCTGGGCTTCCGCCAGGTCCTCTTGCGTGGGAGGCCAGCGCCGGCCCATCAAGAGGTTGAATGCGAACGTCTCTGAGAAAACATGATTTTCCTGAAATTGAGGCGCCATGACCACGCGCCGCCGCCACTCTTCATTGCCCAGGATCTTGTTATCGTAGCCCCACAGCAGAAGCGAGCCCGATTCAGGTTGTCTCAAACCGGTCAGCACAGACCCGAGGGTCGTCTTTCCGCCACCGGAGGGGCCTTCAAGAAGGATCCGATCGCCCGGATAGATCTGTAGCGAACACTCATCCAGGATTGGACGGCCCGTGGGGCGGTACCGAAAGGACAAGCCTCGCGCCACCAGGAGCGGTTGCTGCCCCTCCGATTGGGAGGTGGCAAGCTGGACGTTTTCAACCCCTGGCCTGACGCCGCGTGCCGGTGGAACAAAGTTCAGATCGGGGAGCCGCCGCTTACGTGCAGCCGCGTTAAACAGCGGCCCCACCTGCCGCCACGCTACCGCCAGGCTGGAAAGACTTTGCGCGCCGCCGGCGAGCTTGCTCAAGCCCTGGGCAGCAAAAAGAACGCCGCCCAACCCGATCGCCAGCGTTTGCGGGGATGGTTTTGAAGTGACAAAAAGGACTGCCAACCCGCTCAGCCCGACGATAATCCATCCGCGCGACACGACCGCGGTGATCTGCATGCCAATTCGGTCCAGGTTTTCGGAAAGGCGCAAATAATTTTCAAGCGCCTGGTCTTCTCGATCATGCCAGTGATTTGGGTCTTCCTGGATAAGCCGTGTGCGGTGACCCACCATGCTCTCGACCAGGTCGTTGGTCATATCGCGATAGGCATCCGCCCAAACCTGGCTCTTGCGCGCATAGCGCCAGAGCAGGAACAGCGCAATAAAAATCCAAATCACCAATGAAAAGGCAATAAACAGGCTGCCTTGAACACGGGTCAAGATAAAGAGCGCCAGACCTAATTCCACAAATGAGAGGATCGAAACAAAGCCGCCGCTCAGGGCTAACATCTCGACTGCCTCGGATTGCATCACGCGGTCGAGAAATTGTCCCAAGCCCTGATGGCGGATCTCCTCCGGTTCGAGCTTGAGGGTTCCTTGAAGCAAGCGTTGTTTGAAAATCGCCCCTGCGCTCAACGAGAGCTCGCCCTGGGCGTCGCTCACGATCAGACCCACCGGGATGGTGAACAGGAGCAGGATGGCCCAGCCTAAAATCCAACCGAACTCGAAATGTCCCTGGAAAATTCCCCGCCCGATCACAATCCAGGACGCAATAGACAGCAACTGTTGGACTGCATACATCCCAAGCATGGTCCAGATAGGCCGGTAAAGACCTTGGTCTCGGAACTGGTTTGTGAGCTTCGCTCCCGCGGGCAAGCGCAGCATCCAGCCGGCTTCGATCTGGATCGGGCCGAGTTGGTCGCGCAGTATTGCACGGCGGGCATGCGGGATCAATTCGGGCGGGATCCGGGCGTCGTTGAGCACTTCATCAACCATTACACCCAACCCGCCTTCTTGCGTCGAGCTGATTAGGGCTTCAATGTCGCTGGATTTAAAGGTACGGGCTTTAAGATCCGGACACAGCAGCCGCACCCTGTTTCCCCTGGCAGAGATGAGCGCCAGGAAGGCTGAATTGATGCGCTGCGAACCGGGGTTATCGAGTTTGTTGCCGGAGCTTGAAATGCGCAAGATTGCCGGGCTAACCGTTCTTAATAATAGATTCAGTTTTGCGTATTGGACGCTGATTGGCTCAGCTTCAAGCTCAAGGTAACCGGCCGCGTTATCCACCCATTGCAGGAAGGCCTGCTCGTCTCCCGATTCAAGCAGGCTGTCTGGCGGCTGGCTGATGTTTCTTGGATGGCTGCTCAGCCCGGCCCGGCGCGCCAGCATTTCAAGCAGCTCACCCAGCCGCTCGACGGGCCAGGAGATTTGAGAAAGGAGTGGTTTTTTTGCCATGGCGAGATCAACTGCCCTGGGCGAAATCTTATCATGCTGGCTTAAGGCGGACAAGAGCAAAATGGACGAAATGGCTTACGTCATTTGACCGAACTCTTCGCCCAGTCAAAAAACCCATTTATAATTGCCGTGTTTGATCTTATTAAATTGGAGGGGAGTTGTCTCTGCAATTTTCGCGCTCGATGCGCTCGCTGCGCGCGGATAGTTTTCGGATCACCCGCCTGGGTCTGCTTTTCGGTATCTTGCTCATGTGCGGGCTGCTGGTCTGGTTCTTCTTCGCCAAGGTGACCCTTTACGAGAACAGCACCTCGATCCAGATTCGCAATGACGGGCAGGCTGTGGCAAGGTTTTCGGAAGAAGGTCTGCGGCGTATTCGTCAAGGCCAGCCAGTGGTTGTTCGAGTAGACCAGGGGGCGGATTTACCGGCGATCACGATCCCGGGGATGGTCTATGATACCCAAAAACAAGACGGCCAGGTGATCTTATCGCTCTTCGCAACAGACTTGCCTGAATCGTTGCTGGCGGGTGATTTGAGCGGGCGAGCGGAGGTAGAGGTGGAGTATATCACCCCCGTCCAACTCCTGGTGCGTGCGATGGGCCGCTATCTGGACAGCACGAATCAAATCCCGGTCAGCCCGCAGACCTTTCCTACCCCAACCCCCCGGGGAAACAATTGAATCGGCTGTTTGAGACCTCAAATCCCGACCAGCGCTTTCTCGTCCCCGAGGTGGTACAGACTTCGGCGATGGACTGCGGTCCGGCTGCGCTGAAATCCATCCTCGAAGGTTTCAACATCCCGGTCAGTTATGGGCGTCTGCGTGAAGCCTGCCAGACCGATGTGGATGGCACTTCGATTAATACGGTCGAGGACCTGGCGATCCTGCTCGGTCTTCAAGCCGAACAAGTCATGCTCCCGGCCGATCACCTGGTTTTGCCGGAAGCGCAGGCGCTGCCGGCGATCGTGGTTGTGCAGCGGCCGGGGGGGCTTACCCACTTCCTCGTTGTTTGGAACCGGATAGGCAATTTCCTCCAGGTCATGGATCCAGCTTCGGGCCGCCGCTGGCCTACCTGGAAGAGTTTTCAAAACGAGATCTATATCCATACCTTTCCTGTTCCCGCCGATGCCTGGCGTGAATGGGCAGGTTCTCCAGGTCTGCTTGATCCGCTCCGCCGGCGGTTGTCGGACCTGCAGATCGACCAGCATTCGATCGACGACCTGATCGCCCTGGCGTTGGCTGACCCGGGTTGGCGCTCGCTGGCCACGCTGGATGCGGCGACGCGCATGACTGCGGCAATCGTATCCGCAGGCGGGCTCGAAGCCGGGAAACAGGCTCTGGCCGTGTTAGAGCGTTTCTTCTCGCTCAACCTGTCGGGTCCATTGCCCAAAATCGAGCCGAGCGGAAGCATTCCAGCCCCCGATGACGCGCCACAAAGCCTGATAATTCCATCCATCTACTGGTCGGCGCTGCCGCTGATCGAGACCGAGCAGCAGGTTGCCGGGCTGGCTCCCTTAGACAGGTTGTATTTGCGGGGCGCCGTCCTGGTGCGCATACTCGGGCGCCAAAAGCCAGCCGAAGAGTGGTCTCAAGCGGGGGCTGTCGAGCCGGGAGCCCAGCCGGCCTTGCCCGAAATTGCCGCAGGGCTTCCGCCCGACCTGCAGGCGGCCTTGCAGGAGCCGACCAACCGGCCGGAACTGGAAATTTGGAAGGCATTGCGAGAGGACGGCCTGCTGACGCCAGCCATTCTGAGCTTTGCATTGCTGCTCTCGACCTTTGGCGTTACGGTTGAAGCGCTGCTGTTTCAAGGAATGATCCGCCTGGCACAGGCGTTCAGCCTGGCGTCACAACGCCTGTTGGCGGCCCTGGTCATCGTTCTCTTTGTATCGGTGCTGCTTCTGTTAGAGCTTCCCATCAGCGCGACGGTCTTACGCATGGGACGGCACCTCGAACTGCGTTTGCGCATCACTTTCCTGGATAAGCTGCCGCGCCTGGGCGACCGCTATTTTCGCAGCCGCCTGGCGTCGGACATGACACAGCGCGCCCACGATCTGCGCAGCCTGCGCATGCTTCCGAACTTGGGCGTGCAGCTCCTGCGCACCTTCTTCCAGATGATACTCACAGCCATCGGCGTTATATGGCTGGACCCGGCCAGCGCCCCATTAGCACTCCTTGGAACCGTTTTCTTTATCTCGTTGACGATTATCAGCCGGCCTGCACTCGAGGAAAGAGATTTGCGGATGCGAACGCACACCGGCGCGCTCAGCCGTTTCTACCTGGACGCATTGCTGGGCCTTGTGCCCATTAAAACGCACGGGGCAGAGCGCGCCATGATGCGCCAGCACGAAGCGCAGCTTTATGAGTGGGTGCGCACCGGGCGCGAGTATTACAACGTCGCATCGATTGTCCAGGCATTTGGAACCGTACTTTACACTGGTTTTGCCATCGCGATCATGATGAATTACATCGCACGGGGCGGGCAGGCGGGGGAGATCCTCTTGTTATTCTATTGGACCTTGAACTTGCCCGCTCTGGGCCAGTCACTGGCAGAGCAGGTGCAGCAGTACCCGATGCAGAGAAACCGTATTTTACGTTTGCTTGAGCCATTGAGCGCGCCAGATGAAGAGCAAAGCTGGCAGTCCACCGGGCCTTCCCGCCCAGGCAATGCCGCTCCGAACTCGGATCGGAGCCGGGCGATTGCGGTTGACATCCAGGATGTACGCCTTCAGGCTGGCGGGCACGTCATTTTGGACGATTTGAGCCTGAGGATCGAACCAGGGGAGCATATTGCGATCGTCGGTCTCTCCGGTGCGGGAAAGACCAGTTTTGTGGGGCTTTTATTAGGGTGGCACCGCCCATCGCGCGGCAGGATCCTCGTCGATGGGGATGAATTGGACGGCGCGAAGATCCAAACCCTGCGCCGGGAAACCGCCTGGGTGGACCCGGCTGTATCACTTTGGAATCGATCCATGTACGATAATTTGCGTTACGGGATCGAACATTCGGAAGGGATACCGATCGGCGAGGTCATTCAAAAAGCGGATCTGTTCGAAGTCATGGAACGGCTGCCGGATGGGTTAAAAACGATGCTTGGAGAAGCCGGCGGCCTGGTTTCGGGTGGTGAAGGACAGCGAGTCCGCCTGGGTCGTGCGATGCTGCGGCCTGGAATCCGCCTGGTCGTCATGGACGAACCATTCCGTGGCCTGGACCGGGCCAGGCGGCGGAGCTTGCTCACGCAGTCTCGCGCGCTTTGGGACGGCGTAACGGTGCTGTGTGCCACACACGATGTAGGCGAGACATTGGCATTCCCGCGCGTCCTGGTGATTGAAGGCGGGCGGATTATTGAAGATGACCAACCCACAAAGCTTGCAGCAAACCCCGATTCACGCTACCGGCAGCTATTGGACGCTGAAGAAGCAGTGCGTAATAATTTGTGGGCCAACGTCAGTTGGCGGCGGTTCAACATCGATGGCGGTAGATTGACCAGCGCCGATGAACTGGGAGATGGCAACGCGTCTCGTTGAGGGCGAATTTCAACATGTTATAATACCTAAATCCGGGAAAAAGGCCTCTTGGCACTGCGAGGGCGGTTTGTGCCCAATTCAGTCTCCAAGATGAGCCAGCATGGAGATTGCTTGGGCCCGAAAAGCGGGCATCGCAATAACATCCTTTGCCACCCCGGCCGGACGTTATAATAACAGATAAGTTTTAGATGGGATCAATGGAGGTGTAATATGGCTCTTTTCGTCTTGATCGTGATTGCGCTTGTGATTGGGTATTTCATAGGCAAACGACGCGCCGCCTGAACGGAGTGCTCTATGGATCTACTTATTCTGTT
>JADYYC010000051.1 GCA_020853835.1 Anaerolineales bacterium | reverse complement strand
CCTCCTCCTTTCCAGCGCCTTGCCAGGCTGCTTTTACCCGCCCGGTTTGGTTACTGGCGAGTATCGGATAACAGAAAAGATGGTGAACCCTTTCACCCCTTAAGCATACAACGAGATTGGCATGTAGTCCATAGCCATTTTACCTTTTTATTGTGAGAAAAAGCACATGGATCGCGCCCGCCTCAGTCTTGAACGATCCAGGTGCCGGTTTTGCCGTCCAAAGCCTCGGCGATCGACTCGGGGCGGGTGACGAGCGCCTTGCCCTGCCGGTTCGCTTCCAGGTAGGCGATGATGGCTTCGATCTTGGGCCCCATGCTGCCCGAAAGGAAATGACCCTCGGCGTACAATTTTTTCGCCTCGCTGAGCGTGATCCTGTCCAGCCAGCGCTGGTCGGGCTGGTTGAAATGGATCGCCACTTTGTCGACCGCGGTGGAGATGAGAAACAGATCCGCTTTGAGACCGGAGGCGAGCAGGCTGCTGGCGCGGTCTTTGTCGATCACCGCAAAGACGCCCTTGAGCATGCCCTGCTCGTCTTCGATGACCGGGATGCCGCCGCCGCCGACCGCCACGACGATAAACCCGGAGCGGATAAGCTGTTCGATGGCGTCGCGCTCGATGATTTTGAGCGGGATCGGCGAGGCGATCATGCGCCGCCAGCCGCGCCCGGCGTCTTCTTTGACCACCCAGCCCTGCTGGGCGAACAGGTCGGCGTTTTCCTTGCTGGTAAAGCTGCCGATGCCCTTGGTGGGGTTTTTGAAGCCGGGATCGTCGCGGTCGACCAATACCTGGGTGACGACCGCCGCAACCGAACGGTTTATGCCGCGGCGTTTGAACTCGTTATCCAGGGCGCGGGCGATCATGTAGCCGATCGCGCCCTGGGTGTCGGCGCCGATCACGTCCAGCGGGGTCGCATGGACTTCGGGGTAAGCCAGTTCGTTGCGGCGCAGGATAAAACCCACCTGCGGCCCGTTGCCGTGGGTGACGACCACGTTCCAGCCGCGAACGATCATCTCGGCGATGTGGCGGCAGGTTTCCTCCACCGCCCTCACCTGCGATTCCACGTCTTCGTGCTGTTTATCCTTGATCAGCGAGTTGCCGCCGATCGCCACGACTGCGACGGGTTTGCTCATCTGTCAGCTCCTAGCGCATGGTGAGCGCCATGACGGCTTTTTGGGCGTGCAGGCGGTTTTCCGCCTCGTCATAGACGACCGATTGCGGGCCGTTCAGCACGCCGTCGGTGACTTCGATGTTGCGGTCGGCTGGCAGGGGGTGCATGTAGATCGCGTCCGTCTTTGCCAGCGCCATCTTGCGCTCGTCGGTGATCCAGTGGGTGTATTTGTCGATGATCTTGGCGCCCTCTTGGGGGTCGGCGGTGTGTACCATCGCCCCCCAGGACTTCGCATAGATAATGTCGGCGTCCTTGAAGGCGGCTTCCATGTCATCCACCACCTCAAAACCTACCCCAAACTTGCGCGCCTGCTCCTGCGCCTGATCCATGATCTCGGGCATCAGCCTGAACTCCGGCGGGTGCGCCAGCACCACGTCCAGCCCAAAGCGCGGCATCTGCAGGATGAGCGACTGCGGGACGGACATCGGTTTCTGGTACGAAGCGGCGTAGGCCCACGAGACGACCATTTTTTTCTTGCGCAGGTCACGGCCCTTCTTCTCGATGATCGTCATCAGGTCTGCCAGGCACTGGAAGGGGTGGTAGATATCGCACTGCATGTTGAGCACCGGCGCGCGGGAGGCCCGGGCGACCTCGTTGAGGTACGGGTTGCCGAGCGCCCAATCGCAGTGGCGGATGGCGATGCCGTCGAAGTAGCGCCCGTAGATCTCGCCGATTTCCATCGGCGTGTCGCCGTGGGCGATCTGGGTGGTCGTGCTTTCGATGAACGCGGCGTGCCCGCCAAGCTGCGCCATGCCGGCTTCGAAGGAGCCGCGCGTGCGCGTGCTGGAGAAGAAAAAGAGCATCGCCAGCACTTTGTCGCGCAAGTAGGCGTGGGGTTCGCCCAGGGCGCGCTTGCGCTTGAGGTCGAAGGCGACCTCGAGGACGGTTTCGACTTCTTCTTTGCTGAAGTCCAGGTCGCCGATTAAATCACGGTTGCGAAGGTTGGTTTGCATGTATTTCTCCTTGGATTGTAATCTCGTTTACGAGCCTTTCTTGATGGTCTCGCTTAAAATTTTTGGAAACAGGGCGTAAAACTCGGTCGCGTCCACGACATCTTTTAGCGGCACGTGTTCTTCACTCGTGTGGGCGAGCTTCTCGTCGCCGGGGCCAAAACCGATCGAGGGGATGCCCGCTTTGCCGGCCCAGTACGTGCCGTTGGTCGAGAAGTCCCAGGTGTCCAAGGGGCGCTTCTCATCCCAGAGCATCTCGACCGTGTCTTGCCCGGCTACGACAATAGGATGACCCTCGTCGAGCAGCCAGGCGGGATAGTACTTGGAGACCGGAAAGACAAAACCTGTGTAAGAGGGGGTGTCGTAAAACAGCTCTTCGACGCGGATCTCATCCTGCTGGTAATCGGGGATCAAACCCCTGATCTGGGCGATCACGTCATCGTGAGGTTCGTTCGAGGTGATGCGCCGGTCGATAAAGATCGTAAAGCGGTCGGGCACGGCGTTGAGCGAGGCAGTCTGCACCTTCGCATCCGTCACCACGATAGAGGGGTTGCCCTGGAGGGGATGAGAGCCCATGCCGAAGCGCATCCGCCGGTCCAGCTCGCGAATCTGTTCGATGATGGGCGCCATCTTATACATGGCGTTGTCGCCCAGGTAGTGCGAGGCGGCATGAGCTGACCGGCCTTCGGCGGTGATCTTGAGCTCGATGCGCCCCTTGTGACCGCGGTAGATGTTCATCCTGGTCGGCTCGCCGATGACCACGAAATCGGGCCGCACTTTAGGGTCGACCTCCACAAAGCTGTTTGGCGCGATGCCGTCGCACCACTCTTCCATGTTGCCGAAGTAATAGGCGGTGGTGTCTTGCAGATAACCGAGCTTGTTGGCAATTGCCAGCCCGTACACCATGCCCGGCGTGGAGCCTTTTTCGTCACATGCGCCGCGGGCGTAAAAATTGCCGTTCTCGATCTTGCCCTTGAACGGGTCCCACTCCCAATCGGCGAGGTCGCCCACCCCGACCGTGTCGATGTGCGAATCGTAGACGATGACGCGCTTGCCCGAGCCGATCCGCCCGAAGATGTTGCCCATCTTATCAAAACGCACTTCGTCGAAGCCAAGACCGGTCATCTCGGCGCCTATGCGCTCTCCCACGTCCTTCAACTGGCTTTCCATGCTGGGGATGGCGCAGATATCGCGCAGGAACTGGATGATGTTTTCACGGTTGGCTTGAACTTGCTTTTTTATCTCGTTGATCTCCATGGTTAAGTTTTCCTCACAGGTGAATTTTCCACGCGCCGGACCACGTGAAAGCGAAAGAAACCGGGTAGAAAATAACTGTACGAACGGTCGATGACCTCGCCTGCCAGGGAATACAGGTTGGCGGCGAAGTGCAGCAGCCCGACCCCGCGCTGGATCCCGAGCGCATAGGCGACGGGCGAGCTGGCGTTGACCGCCTGGATCTCCGTAAAGGACGTTGAAAGCTGGAGGCCGCTGCGCCCCAACAACAGGTTCAGAATCGAACCGTCGAAACCTGCCGACAGGTCGTCTGGCCCTAAAATATGGGCGGGCAGGATGTCGATCAGATAGGCGATGGGGCGCTTCTCGGTGAGCATGACCCGCGTGATGTGGGTCACCTGCTCTTCGGGCAGCAGCGAAAAGAGCTCGCGTTCACCGGCGCTGGGCGCCCGGAGCTCGACCGTCAGATGGCCCATCGTCACGGACAGGCCGTGGCGCCGGGCGAGGCTGTCCAGGCTTTCGAGCGCCTCCAGCCCGCTATCCAGGACGCTCGGCGGGTGGTTGACATACGTCCCCGAACCCTGCTGGCGGCGGATCAGCCCCTGTGTTTCGAATGTGCGCATGGCTTCGCGCAGCGTGGCGCGCGAGACTTTGAGCATCGCCGCCAGGGCCGGCTCGGAGGGCAGGCGCCCGCCCGGCTGGGCGGCGGCGATCATCTGGCTGAGCTGCTCGTGCAAACGCTGCGAAGTCGAAGGTTGGGCCATGCGCCCTATTCCAGCACCGGGATCAATGTAAACTGGTTCACATCGACCAGCCCGAGGTCCGAGATGCGCAGCTCGGGGATGACCACCAGGGCGAGCAAGCTGAGCTGCATGTTGGGATTGTTGAGCTGGCATCCGCACTGGCGGAAGCCTTCCAGGATGGTCGCAGCCTGGTCGGCGACGAGCCGCGCGTTCTGGTTTGACATGAGCCCGGCGATGGGCAGCGCCACCTGCCCGATCGTCTCGCCGCGGCGCACGACGATCTGTCCGCCACCCAGGTCGGCCAGGCGGTTGGCTGCCAGCGCCATTTGCGCCTCGTCCGTGCCGACGACGATCATGTGGTGGCTGTCATGCGCCACAGTCGAGGCAATGGCGCAGCCCGCTCCCAAGCCAAATCCGTGCACCAGCCCAACCTGGACCTGTCCCGTGCCGCGATGGCGCTCGACCAGGGCGATCTTTGCGATATCGCGCTCCAGGTCGACCTTCACTTCGCCCGCTTCGACCTGCACCGGCAGGCGCAGGTGGCGCGTGGGGGCCTGGTTTTCGATCACGCCGATCACGTTGGCGGTGAAACTGCCGTCCGCGGGACCGGTCAGGCGGAAATCGGAGGCGGAGAGCGCCCGCCCGAGCCGGATGGATTCGACCGCCCATTTCGGATAGTCGTAAGACGGCAGCTCGATGAGCAGCTGTTTGTCCTGCGCCAGCACCTGTCCGCGGCCCATCACCAGCCCGGCCCGAAATTCGCTCAGATCGTCGACGAGCAGCACATCCGCAAAGCGCCCCGGGGCGATCATGCCGATCTCGCGGCTCAGCCCGAAGTGCTCGGCGGTGTTGAGGGTCGCCATCTGGATGGCGGTGAGGGGCGGGACGCCGTGCGTGATCGCCTGGCGCACGGCGCGGTCGACGTGACCCTCATAAACCAGCGTTTCCGAATGCGAATCGTCGGTGCAGAGGATGAAATGGCGCGGGTCCAGCTTGAGCTCGGTGATGGCGCGCACGCCTTCTGCCACATCGTGCCAGCCAGAGCCAAAGCGCAGCATGGCTTTCATGCCCTGGCGCACGCGCGCCGCGGCGTCCTCCATGCGCGTGCCTTCGTGATCGTCCTCGGGCCCCCCGGCGACATAGCCGTGAAACGGCAGGCCCAGGTCGGGCGAAGCGTAATGCCCGCCGATCACCTTGCCGGCGGAGCGCGTGGCAGCCATTTCGGCGTGCATCTTTTCGTCGCTCAGGAATACGCCGGGGAAGTTCATCATCTCGCCCAGCCCGATGATCCCCGGCCACTGCATGGCTTCGGCGACCTCGTCGGGGCCGATGCTCGCGCCGGGCGTTTCGAGGCCAGGGGCGGATGGCACGCAGGAGGGCATCTGCACCCAGACGTGGATCGGCTGTAGCGCGGCTTCGTCCACCATCAGCTTCACGCCGCGCAGGCCAAACACGTTGGCGATCTCGTGCGGATCGACAAACATGGCCGTCGTGCCGTGCGGGATGACCGCCCGCACGAACTCGGTCACGGTGAGCATGCCCGATTCGACGTGCATGTGACCGTCAAGCAGGCCGGGGACGAGGTAACGCCCCTGGGCGTCGATCACGCGGGTGTGCTGCGCCAGCGTGTGGCTGGCGTCGG
>JADYYC010000050.1 GCA_020853835.1 Anaerolineales bacterium | reverse complement strand
GTTAATTTCTTCGCGTATGAGTTCCATCGCGATAATGGCATCGACCTGCGCGCGGATCGTCAGGCGCTCCAGCGGCTGCGCGAAGCGGCAGAAAAGGCCAAGATCGAGCTTTCGAGCGTGGTCGAGACCGAGATCAACCTGCCCTACGTCACCGCCGACGCAAGCGGTCCAAAACACTTGCAGGTGAAGCTGTCGCGTGCCCGCTTCGAGCAACTTACGGAAGGGCTTGTCAAGCGGCTGCGTGGCCCGTTCGAGGCGGCCTTGAAAGACGCCGGCTTGAGCGCCAGCGACATTAACGAGGTCGTGCTGGTGGGCGGCGCAACCCGCATGCCCATGGTGCAGGAGCTGGTCCGCTCGCTGACCAACAAAGAGCCCCACAAAGGCGTCAACCCCGACGAGGTCGTGGCAGTTGGCGCGGCGATCCAGGCTGGCGTGTTGGGCGGCGAGGTGAAGGATGTGCTCTTACTGGACGTGACGCCCCTCTCGCTCGGCCTCGAGACGCTGGGCGGGGTGATGACGCCCCTCATCGAGCGCAACACCACCATCCCGGTCAAGAAATCCGAGGTCTTTTCGACCGCCGAAGACAACCAGACCGCAGTCGACATCCATGTCCTGCAGGGCGAGCGGCCGATGGCAAACGACAATATGAGCCTGGGGCGCTTCCGGCTTGAAGGCATCCCCGCGGCGCCGCGCGGCATCCCGCAGGTCGAGGTAACCTTCGACATCGACGCAAACGGCATCTTGAACGTGACAGCGCGCGACCGCGCGACCAACAAGGAGCAAAAAGTCACCATCACCGCTTCGACCAACCTGACCAGGGAGGAGATCGACCGTATGGTCCAGCAGGCCCGCCAGAACGAAGCGGAGGACCGCCGGCTGCGCGAGCGGGTGGAGGTGCGCAACAACGCCGACAACCTGGCCTACCAGACGGACAAAGCGCTGCAAGAACTTGGCGACAAAGTCCCCGCACACGAGCGCGAGAACATCGTCCAGAAAGTGTCTGCCTTGCGCGAGGCGCTCAACACGGAGGATACGGATAAGATCAAGCGGCTGAGCGAGGACCTCCAGAACGCCTTCAACGCCCTCAGCCAGCAGATTTATGCCCACCAGCAAGCAGAGGCGCAGACCGCCTCGGGGCATGGAGGCAACGGCAAGCCCGCGGAGGGCGGCCCCGCCGACGAAGGCGAAGTTATCGAAGGCGAATTTCACCAGGCATAAAGCCTAACCACTCACGACCAGGCAGCCAATAGACTGCCTGGTCGTTTTCTTTTACTTGCCGGCAGCGTTTATGGGTATAATCGGTGCAAATATTGCATCCTGACGGGCGAGACCATCATCAGGAGCAGTCATTCAAAGCGAAATGGAATCGAAACAACGGACCCTGACCGTACGAGCCTTCCTGCCAGCGGCGGCGATCTTCGCCCTCTTGGGATGGACAGGCCTGTTTGCGATCGTTAATTTTTCAGAACCGAGTGGGGGGACGCGCTGGGCTTTTTTCTTCTTTGCGGTGCTTGGGCTAACAGGCCTGGCGCTGCCCGCAGCGGCTTTCCTGAACAAGCGCTTCCCCTCCAACCCGCCCCCCAACCATGTCGTCATCCTGCGCCAGGCGATCTGGGCCGGTATCTACCTGCCCACCCTGGCCTGGCTGCGCATCGGGCGGGTGCTCAACCTCTCGATCGCGATATTGTTGATCGCCGGCCTGGTATTGATCGAAATGCTGCTGCGCCTGCGCGAGCGCAGCCAGTGGAAGCCTGAGTAGATGCGTTGAATTCTCGCCGGATCTCACCTCTCCTACAGGCTTGTCCATGACAGGCAGGCTCAGGGACCTACCTTCCGTTGATTCGATGCTGCAATCGCCGCAGGTCCTGGATTGGATCGGGGTTTTCGGGCGCCCGCTGACCGTCCAGGCTGTGCGCGAAGCCTTGGAGCACGCCCGTTCACGTCATGCCGGCGGCTCCGCCCTGCCTGACCGTCATGAATTGGAACAGCAGGTCCACGAGCTCCTCACCTCCTGGACTGCGCCGACGCTGGAGCCCGTGATCAACGCCACCGGCGTCATCTTGCACACCAATCTCGGGCGCGCGCCGATGAGCCGGGCTGCGCTGGCGGCGGCGCTGCAAGTCTCCGGCGCATATTCCAACCTGGAATATGATTTGAAGCTGGGCAAGCGCGGCTCGCGCCTCGTACACGCCGAAGCGCTGCTGCAGCATCTGACGGGCGCCGAAGCCGCGCTGGTGGTCAACAACAACGCCGCGGCAGTCCTGCTCATCCTGACCGCGCTGGCGCGCCGCAGGGCGGTGGTGATCGCCCGCTCCCAACTGGTCGAGATCGGCGGCGGGTTTCGCGTTCCGGATGTGATGCGGCAATCCGGCGCGCGCCTGCTGGAGATCGGCACCACGAACAAAATCCACCTGGCGGACTACGCCGAGGCGCTGGGCGAGGCGCCCGCCCTGGTCCTGCGCGCCCACCGCAGCAATTTCCGCCTCATCGGGTTTACCAGCGAGCCGTCCCTGCACGAGATCACCGCCCTGGCGCACCAGTCGAACGTGCCGGTCGTGGACGACCTCGGCTCGGGTTCGCTGATCGACACGGCGCGCTTTGGGCTGGCGCACGAGCCTATGGTTCAGGAATCGCTTGCGGCGGGGGCAGACCTGGTTTGTTTTTCGGGCGACAAGCTGCTTGGCGGGCCGCAGGCCGGCATCATCATCGGGCGCGGCGAGCTGGTCGCCCGGCTCAAGAAACATCCGCTGGCGCGCGCCATCCGGGCGGACAAGCTCTGCCTGGCCGCGCTGGCCGCCACGCTGGGACACTACCTCAAGGACGAAGCCGAGCGCCAGGTTCCGATCTGGCGCATGATCGCGACCCCTCTGGCAGACCTTGAAGCGCGCCTCGAAGCCTGGAAGCAGGCCATCGGCCAGGGCGAGGTGATCGGCGGCGAATCCACCATCGGCGGGGGAAGCCTGCCAGGCGAGACCCTTCCAACCTACCTGCTGGCGCTCTCGACTACCGGGCCGGATCGTTTTCTGGCGCGCCTGCGTCAGGCCAGCCCACCCGTCATCGCCCGCCTCGAAAACGACCGGGTTGTGCTCGACCCGCGCACCGTCCTGCCGGAGCAGGAGCAAGACCTGCTTGCGATCCTGAGCTCGCTTCTGGGGTAAAATGACCCCACGGTATCCTGCCCGGGATATGGGCAAGCAGACACTCGGACTTGAAATGGGCCGGTTATGAAAAGCGACCTCGATGCCTTGACGAATCCCACCGATTCCCCCCCTTCATCCTTCGAGCCCGCCCGCATCCTGGGGATCGAGACCTCATGCGACGAAACAGCGGCTGCGGTGGTGGAAAACGGCCGGCTGATCCTCTCCAACGAGGTGGCTTCACAGGTCGACCTGCACGCCAAGTTTGGGGGCGTGTTTCCTGAGGTGGCGTCGCGCCAGCACATCCTGACCATCTTCCCGATCATCGAGATCGCCCTGCAACAGGCGCACTTCGAGCTGGAGGAACTGGATGCGATCGCCGTCACGCGCGGGCCCGGTCTGCCAGGCTCGCTGGTGATCGGGATCAACACTGCCAAGGGGTTGTCGCTCAGCAGCGGCAAGCCGCTGATCGGCATCAACCATCTGGAAGCGCACATCTATTCGGCCTGGCTGCACTGGCCCCCGCTCGACCAGAGCGCCGAAGCGCCAGGCCCCCTGGCGCTCGAGCCGCGCTTCCCGCTCCTCGTCCTGATCGTCTCCGGCGGGCATACTGATCTGATATTGATGAAGGATCACCTGACCTACCAACACCTCGGGGCAACGCTCGATGACGCCGCCGGGGAGGCCTTCGACAAGGTCGCCCGCCTGATCGGGCTGAGCTATCCGGGCGGGCCGGCTATTCAGAACGCCGCTCTCAAGGGAAATCCAAAGCGCTTTAATTTTCCGCGCGCCTGGCTCGAAGACACCTGGAATTTCTCGTTTAGCGGGCTGAAAACCTCCGTCCTGCGCGAAGTGCGCCGCCTGCAGGAAACCCACTTAGAACTTCCGGTTGCGGACCTGGCGGCCAGCTTTCAGTCGGCAGTGGTCGAGGTGCTGGTCGGGAAAACGCTGCTGGCAGCCCAGGCCTTCAATGCCAGCCAGATCCTGGTGGCGGGCGGCGTCTCGGCCAATAAGGCCTTGCGGGAGGCGTTTCACGCCCAGGCTGCCTGCCCGGTTCACATCCCGCCGGTGGCGCTGTGCACCGACAACGCTGCCATGATCGCCAGCGCCGCATATTATCGCTTTGTGCGTGG
>JADYYC010000049.1 GCA_020853835.1 Anaerolineales bacterium | reverse complement strand
CCGGCGATTCTCCGACTTCGCAGCTCCAAAACTGGGTGACCTGTTTTTGGCCGCCAGAGGTCTGGGGCACGATCCTGGACTATCAATGGAACGAGGTCCTGATCCCCTATTGGGAGAAGGCAGCTCGCTTTGCCGCAGATCACGGCGTGAAGGTCTGCATCGAACTGATTTCCGGGTTCTGCGTGTACAACCCAGAAACGCTGCTGCGGCTGCGCGCTGCGGCGGGGGATAACCTGGGCGCCAACCTGGATCTAAGCCACCTCTTCTGGCAGGGCGCCGACCCGGTCGAGGTCATCCGTGCGCTTGGGCCGGCGATCTTCCACTTTCACGCCAAAGATACGCGCGTGGAGCCATCCAATACCGCCCGGAACGGCGTGCTCGATCCCAAGCATTTCAGCGAAGCGCTGAACCGCTCCTGGAATCATTGCACGGTGGGATATGGGCACGATACCCTGGTGTGGAAGAACATCATCCGGACCCTGCGATCGGTCGGGTACGATGGGGTCATCAGCATCGAACACGAGGACCCGCTCATGTCCATAGATGAAGGCCTGACAAAAGCGATCAGTTTCTTGAGAGGGATTATAATCTTCGAGGAGTCCGAGGGAATGTGGTGGGTTAAATCCCCCGCACAATGAAACCTGGAGGTGTAGACCAATGAAGTACCAATTTGGTGTGATTGGGGCGGGGTCGATCGCTCGCAAGCGCCACCTGCCGGAACTGCTCGATAATCCGCATGTCAAGATCGCCGCGATCTGCGACGCAAACCTGAGCCGGGCAAAAGAGATGACCAGCCTGTATGGCGGAAAGGCTTTCAGCGATTATCGCGACCTGATCGCATTGAAAAAGCTGGATGCGGTGATCGTCTGCGCCACGAACACCACGCACGCCGAGATGACGATCGCCGCCCTGGAAGCCGGGAAGCACGTGTTGTGCGAAAAGCCGATGGCGACCACGCTTGCCGACGCGCGGGCGATGATCGAGACCGCCGAGCGGTGCGGCAAATTCCTGATGATCGCACACAACCAGCGCCTGGCGCCCGCCTGTGTAAAAGCCAGGGAAATCCTGCGATCGGGGAAATTGGGCAAAGTGCTCACCTTTCAAACCGTCTTTGGACACCCGGGCTGCGAGTACTGGGCGATTGACGCCGGGCGAACCTGGTTTTTCAACAAGCAGGTTGCGGGGCTTGGGGTGATGGGCGACCTCGGCATCCATAAAATCGACCTGGTTCGCTGGATGTTGGAGGATGAGTTCTGTGAAGCGGCGGCTATGGCGGGGACGCTGGGAAAGGTCGACGCAGACGGCAACCAGATCAGCGTCGAAGACAATGCGCTCTGTCTGTTCAAGACCCGCAAAGGCGTTATCGGGACGGTTACGGTGAGCTGGACCTATCAGAAAGAGGACAACAGCACCATTTTCTACTGCGAAAAAGGAGTGCTGCGAATTTACGCCCACCCTGAATACCAGTTGATTGTGGATTACTCGGACACGGAGGGCGAGTACCATAAAGTCGGTGAGATCCCCACCAACGTCAAGCAGGTGAAATCGGGGATTGTCGATCTCTTTGTGGACAGCCTGATGAACAACAAACCGCCCGAGATCACCGGGGAGGATGGCTACAAGGCGCTGGAAGCCGTGATGGCCTGCTTTGAAGCCGTCGCCAGCAAGCGGGTCGTCTCGATCGGCTGACCCGCAGACAGCGGAATGGCGAGCGTTAATCGGGTACACTTTATCGATAGGAGAGTGGTGGGTTATGAGAAATGTGCAGGATCGGGCTCTTGATATCGCAAAGATGATCGATCATTCCTTGTTGCACCCCGCGCTGACCGACCAGGAGCTAAAAGAAGGGTGTGAAATAGCGGCGATGTATCACGCCGCCTCGGCCTGCGTCAAACCCTGTGACGTGCGCCAGGCAAAGCTCTACCTGGAAGGGTCGGATGTGGTGGTTTGCGGCGTAGTGGGCTTCCCGCACGGCAACAGCACGATTGAGATCAAAGCACTGGAGACCGAACAGGTCATCCGTGACGGCGCGGTCGAAGTGGATATGGTGGTCAACATCGGCAAGGTGCTCAGCGAAGACTGGGACTATATCCACCGCGAAATTCAAACCATTGTCGAAATCGTGAAGGAGCACGGCGCGATTTTAAAAGTCATTTTCGAGAACGACCTCCTGCCCGACGACCGCTTCAAGATCCGCTTATGTGAAATTTGCAGCGCATGCCAAGTGGACTACGTCAAGACCTCCACCGGCTATAACTATGTCAAAGGACCGGAGGGCTGCTATTCTTACCAGGGCGCAACCGAGCACGACCTGCTCCTGATGCGGCGGCATTCCGCCCCCGAAGTTCAGATCAAGGCCGCCGGCGGCGTGGGTAACCTGGATGCGATCCTGCGCGTCAGAGAGCTGGGTGTGACGCGGGTCGGCACAAAAGGCACGCGCGCCATCGTCGAAGAAGCGCGCCGGCGATTTGATCATCCGTATTAACACAGGCGCGCGTTTGACGCCGTCCATGTGCGAATAAGTGGAGCAAGATCCGGAATGGAACCCTGCATTATCTGCGTTGAGATCGGCGGGACAAAACTTCAGCTTGGTTATGGCACGCCAGAGGGCGAGATTCTGGGGCTGATCCAGGGGCGCGTGATGGCCGATGCCGGCGCGAGCGGCATCCTGACCTGGATCGAAGCCAATATGCCCCAGGTGCTGGACGAAGCGGTTCAGGCCGGTTATCGCCCGCGCGCCATCGGATGTGGTTTTGGCGGGCCGATCAACACTCCGCAGGGGCGGGTTCTGCGGTCGATCCACATCCTGGGTTGGAGCGACTTCCCTCTGAAGGCGTGGTTTCAGGATAAATACCGCCTGCCAACCGTGATCGCCAACGACACCAACGCCGGCGCGTGGGGAGAATACTGCCGCGGCAGCGGGCGCGGGACGCGCCATTTCTTCTACACCAATATCGGCACCGGCATCGGCGGTGGGATCATCATCGACGGCCGCCTGTATGACGGGCAGGGTTTGGGCGCGGGCGAGTTCGGGCAGACCTTTGTCCCCGACTGGACCGCCTCCAGGCCCGGCGTAGAGGAGCGCCTCGAGAACCTCTGCTCTGGGTTGTCGATTGAAAAACGGCTGCGCTCGGAGGGCTATGTGCCGGCCCAGTCTTCCCTCATGGAGCTTTGCGGTGGCGACGTGAAGCGCCTCGACTGTCGGATGCTCCACCAGGCGACCAGCCGGGGGGACGCCTTTGCGCTCCAGGAGATCGAGCGGGTGGGTTGGACGATCGGGATTGCGCTCTCGAACGTGCTGAGCCTGGTCAGCCCCGAGCGCATCGCGGTCGGGGGAGGCGTGTCGAATATGGGCGAGCTGCTCCTGTCTGTGATCAGGCGCTCGGCCAAGGTGCACGAATTTGTCAATAGCGTGGGGCGCTATGAAATCCTGCTTTGCGAGCTAAAAGAATCGATCGTCCTGGTGGGCGCCATGCTGCTGGCGAAAGAGCTGGTTTTATAATCCGGCCGGTCCACCCCGCCGCGGCTCCTGATGGTGGGTTTTTATAAAATCATTTTTGAACGGAGAACATCGTAACAGTATGCAAGATAACCGTCACTATTTGTCCGGTTCGTTGATCGAGGTTATCCGTCCCGATATCCGGGCCGGCCACATCCAGCACGCCTTGTTCGATTTCGATGGCACGATCTCCCTGATCCGCGAGGGCTGGCAGGGGATTATGATCCCGATGATGGTCGAGGTGCTGCTGAGCACGCCGGATCACGAAGCGCCCGCCGAGGTGGAGCGCGTGGTGAAGGAATTCGTCACGCGCCTGACCGGGAAACAGACCATTTACCAGATGATCCAGTTGTGCGAAGAAATCTCGCAGCGCGGCGGG
>JADYYC010000048.1 GCA_020853835.1 Anaerolineales bacterium | reverse complement strand
CGCGCTTCCTCGGCCTCGGCCGCGAGCTGTTCGCCCTCCTGCCGCGCCGCCTCGACCTGCTGTTCCTGGAACTTCACCATCTCGACCAGCTCGTTCTGATCGCGGCGGTCGTTCTCCTGCTGGGCGTACAGGGCGCGAGCGCGCTCCTCGATCACAGCCAGTTGGCGCAGCGAGGCCTCGCGCTGGCTGTGCAGCTCCGCAAGATGGCGGTGCCAGCCGTTGAGCTCGCCGCGCAGCGCCGTGATCGCCTCCTGAAGGGCGCCCGCCCGCGCCTCGGCCTGATCCAGTTCCCGCCGCGCCCGCTCCAGGCGCACCTCCTGCTGGCGGTCGGCGGCCTGGGCTTCGGCCTGGTCGCGCTGGGCTTCGTGCCAGTGAAAGCCGTACCACTCGCGGAGCAGGATCTGCAGGTCCTGGCGCACCTGCTCGTACTCCTGCGCCCGGCGCGCCTGGCGCTCCAGGCTGTGCAGGCGCGGCTTGAGCTCCGCCAGGATGTCTTCGACGCGCTCCAGGTTGCGCTGGGTGGCTTCCAGGCGGCGCAGCGTCTCCTCACGGCGGCTGCGGTGCAGTCCGATGCCCGCCGCCTCCTCGAAAAGCCGCCGCCGTTCGTCCGCCTTGAGCGAGAGAGCTGCGTCCACCAGCCCCTGCCCGATCACCGTGTACGTCCGTTCAGCCAGCCCGGAAGCCGAGAGCAGCTCGGACACGTCCTTCAGGCGCACGCGCTGCCCGTTGATGAGGTACTCGTTGAGCCCGTCGCGGTGCGCCCGGCGGGTGATCGCCACTTCGCTAAAGTCGATCGGGAGCCAGCCGCTGCTGTTGTCGAAGGTGATCGTGGCCGAGGCCATCCCCGCCCGCGAGCGCACCTCCGAGCCGGAGAAGATCATATCCTCGGTCTTGCGCGCCCGCAGCAGGCTGTACGACTGCTCGCCCAGCACCCAGCGCAGGCTGTCGGCGATGTTGGACTTGCCGCTGCCGTTCGGGCCGACGATCGCCGTCACCGTCTCGGCAAAGCTGAACTGGGTGCGGTTGGCGAAGGTTTTATATCCGTGAAGCTCGAGCGATTTCAGGCTGGGGGGCATAGATTAGAGAACTCTCTGATTAGGATGGGGTTGTGAGGGGGGGTTCGCATCGGGCCGCGGCTCAACCGGTCAAGATAAGCTCGAGGTTCTCGAGGGCCAGTTGGGCGGCGGCCTGGGCGGCGGTCTGCTTGCTGCTCCCCTTCCCGCGCGCCAGCACCCGGTTGTTCACCACCACCTCGACCTCGAAGGTGCGGCTGTGTTCGGGGCCGTACATCGCCACCGTGCGGTACTGCGGCGGGCCAAACCCGCGCGACTGCACGTTCTCCTGCAGGCGGCTCTTGGCGTCGTGGTCGCGGTTGGAGATCAAGATCTGCGTCGCGGCCGGCTCCAGCAGCGGCTGGATATACTCGCTGACGGCATCGAGGCCCGAGTCGATGTAGAGCGCCCCGACCACGGCCTCGAAGGTGGCGCACAGCAGGGCTTTGCGCTTGCGCCCGCCGGCCTGGTCCTCGCCGCGCCCCAGGCGCAGCGCCCGCCCATAGTTCTGCTGGCTGGCGAATTCCGCCAGTTGCTCCGTGCGCACGAGCGCCGAGCGCAGCCGGGTCAGGTCGCCCTCGCGCATTTCGGGGAAGCGGTTGTAGAGCCAGGCGCCGACCAGGAAATCCAGCACGGCGTCGCCCAAAAACTCGAGGCGCTCGTTGTCTTCCAGCGCCTCGGGGTTCTCGTTCAGGTATGAGCGATGGGTGAGGGCGCGGTAAATGAGCAGGGTGTTCGAAAACTTCAACCCAAGCCGGCGTGCGAAATGCTCCGGGTCTTCGATCTGCTGGGCGCCCTGTTGTGCGGTGGTCGCAGGGGTCATGGATTAGCCTTTCGGGAACAAAGGGGACGCCAGACACCCCGCCCGCGGCCGGGTATCTTGCGCTCCATCAATTCCAGCCTTCCTCCGGATGTGTCCGTGCAATGCGCCGTCAAGTATACCAGACGAAACCAGAAAACTTGCTGGACAATTACCGCGTAAGACAGTATACTTTCAGCCTTACAACTGGTTATTTGAGCATGTTTTCACCTGAATTCTTCGAAATCGTCCGCCTGTCCCTGCGGGTAACCGGGATCGCATTGATCATCAGCGCCATCATCGGCGTGCCGTTTGGAGCATGGGTGGGGCTGACGCGCTTCACCGGGCGCCGCCTGGTGGCCGTGCTGCTCTACACCGGCATGGGCTTCCCGCCGGTCGTGATCGGCCTGTTTGTCTACCTGCTGCTCTCGCGCAACGGCCCGCTCGGGCAGTTGAACCTTTCCTTCGTCCCCCAGCTCTTCACGCCGGGGGCGATGATCGTCGCCCAAACCATCATCGCCTTTCCCCTCGTGGCGGGCTTTACGATGGCCGCCGTGATGGCGCTCGATCCGCAACTGCGCATGCAGCTCAACGCGCTCGGCGCCACCCGCCGCCAGGCCGCCATAACGCTCCTCACCGAGGCGCGCCTGGGCGTGATCGTCTCGATCATCGCCGGCTTTGGGAGCATCATCTCGGAAGTGGGCGCGGTGATGCTGGTGGGCGGCAACATCGAAGGGCGCACGCGCGTGCTGACCACGGCCATCGTCCTGGAGACCCGCAAGGGCAACTTTACGCTGGCGATCACCCTGGGCGTTTTCCTGCTCAGCCTGGCGTTTCTCGCCAACCTGGCCATGCTCCGCCTGCAGGGCAGGGGGTTCGAGGAATGAGCGCCCCGCAGCCCCAGAACGGCGGAGGTAAAAACGTCACTTACGAAATCCGCGGCCTGGTCAAAGAATACCAGGGGCGGCGCGTGCTCGACGTGGAAGCGCTCGACATCTACGCCGGCGAGGTGCTCGGGCTGGTCGGGCCGAGCGGTTCGGGCAAGAGCACGCTGCTCAGGCTGCTCAACTTCCTGGAACCGCCCAGCCAGGGCGAGATCTGCTTCGAGGGCGTGGCGTTCGGCCCCGACCAGGAGATGCAGCTCGAACAGCGCCGGCGCGTCACGACCGTGTTTCAGCGCCCGATGCTGCTGGATCGCAGCGTCCAGGACAACGTCGCCTACGGGCTGAAGCTGCGCGGGCGCGACCATTATCAGGGGCCGATCCAGTCGGTGTTGGAAGAGGTGGGGCTGGGCGCCCTGGCGCGCCAGCGGGCGCGCACGCTCTCCGGCGGCGAGGCGCAGCGGGTGGCGCTGGCGCGGGCGATGGTGCTCTCGCCGAGCGTGCTGCTGCTCGACGAGCCGACCGCCAACCTGGACCCCTTCAACGTGGGGCTGATCGAGAGCATCGTCCAGCGCCTGAACACCTCCCACAACACGACCATTGTCCTGGTGACGCATAACATCTTCCAGGCGCGGCGGCTGGCGCACCGGGTGGGTTTCCTGCTCGACGGAAAGGTGATCGAAATCGCCCCGACCGAAGCCTTTTTCAATTCTCCCGCCGACCCGCGCACGCGCGCGTTCATCGCCGGGGATATGGTCTATTGACCCGGCCT
>JADYYC010000047.1 GCA_020853835.1 Anaerolineales bacterium | reverse complement strand
TTTAATGCAGGCTTTGCGGATTTCGGGAAAAGACCCGCGCAGGGTGATTTTGTTCGCCTGGTCGCCGTTGGTGATTCTGGAATTTGCCAACAGCGCCCACCTGGATATATTTGCCCTGGCTTTCATGGGTGCAGCCCTGGTTCTGGCATTGCGCGGGAAGGAATCTGGATCAGCCGCATGTCTGGCGTTGGGCAGCCTGACGAAGTTTTTCCCGATGTTGTTATTGCCATTATGGGGCAGGCGCTGGAGTAAGAAAGCCTGGTTGGTTTTTGCTCTGGTTTTTACCCTGCCCTGGCTGCCTTTTTTATCAGGGGGAACCCCCTTTTCAGGCCTGGGGTTCTTTGCCTCGCAAGGTGAGGTGAACAGCAGCCTCTATCGGGTCATTGAATGGGTCTGGGCTTCATTCCTGAACCCTGAGGCGGCTTACCTCCCGGCGCGCCTCACAGTGGCCGGGCTGATCGCCGGAATATATGGTTATGGCGTATTCTTCAGTAAGCGGACTGCAGGCGTCCTGTCGTCGTGGAGATTTATCGGATTCATTTATGGATTGCTCTTGTTGTTCAGCCCAGTGGTTCATCCATGGTATCTATGCTGGATGCTGGCTTTTATCACCCTGGAAGGCCCCGCAGTCTGGCTGGTGCCATCGATGACCATCATCTTTGCCAGATGGGCTTATATCGGTTATGAGCAAGCGGGCATTTGGGAAGAACCATGGTGGCTTCCCCTGGCAGTCTGGGCTCCGTTTTATATCATCTTGGCTGGTAAGGGATGGCGGACGTTGAAGACCAGCTGGGACAGCGGAAACGGGATTCATTTTAGCGAAATTATGAGATTGTTACACTAGCTTATAGGCGGCGCCTGTTCGTCCGCCCACTCGGTGTGATAGATGCCCTCCCGGTCCAGCCGCCGGTAGGTATGGGCGCCGAAGTAATCGCGCTGGGCCTGCGTGAGGTTGGCGGGCAGGCGCGCGGTGCGAAACGCGTCGTAATACGCCAGCGCCGCGCTGAAGGCCGGGACCGGGATCCCGCTTTGGGCGGCGAGCATGACGACTTCCCGCAGGACCTCCTGGCGCTCGTTCAGCAGCGGGGCAAAGCCTGGATGCATCATGAGGTTGCTCAACTTAGGATTTTGGGCATAGGCCTGGCGGATATCGTTCAACAGGCTGGCGCGGATGATACAACCGCCGCGCCAGATGCGCGCGATCTCGGATAGCTCCAGATCGTACTTATACTCCACGCTGGCGGACTGCATCAGCGCAAACCCCTGGGCAAATGTGCAAATCCAGGCCGCGTAGAGCGCCTCCTCCAGCCGGGCGATGACCTGCTTTGAGTCCCGGTCGATCTTGGGTTGGGGGCCGTTCAGGAGGTGTGAAGCCGTCAGTCGCTCCTCCTTGAGGGCCGAAAGCAGGCGCGCATCCACGGCTGCGTTGATGGTCGGAACGGAAACACCCAGGTCCATGGCGGCTTGCGAGGTCCACTTGCCGGTGCCTTTTTGTTCCGCCTCGTCAACGATCAGATCGACGAGCGCCGTGCCGGTTTCGGGATCGACGCGGTTGAAGATATTGGCGGTGATCTCGATCAAGTAGGATTCCAGCTCGCCCTTGTTCCACCGTGAAAAGATCTCGTGCAGTTGGTCGTTATCTACCTTCAAGCCGCGGTGGAGCACATCGTATGCTTCCGCGATCAGTTGCATCAGGCCGTACTCGATGCCGTTGTGGACAGCCTTGACAAAGTGGCCGGCGCCGCGCGGCCCGATATAGGCGACACAGGCTTCACCGCCCACTTTGGCCGCGATGGCCTCGAAATAGGGCTTGATCAGCTCCCAGGCGGCGCGCTCCCCGCCCGGCATGAGCGACGGGCCCCACAACGCGCCCATTTCTCCACCGCTCACGCCCGCTCCCATGAAGCGGATGCCGCTGTTTTCGAGCTCCTTTTGGCGGCGCTCCGTGTCCAGGAAGTGCGAATTGCCCCCGTCGATGAGCAGGTCGCCTGGGCTCAACAAGGGCTTCAGGCTCTGGATGACCGAATCAACGGGGCGCCCGGCCGGCACCATCATCATGATCAGGCGCGGCTGCTCGAGCGCGGCGATGAAGGCGTGTAGATCGGTATATCCGAACAGGTTTATGCCCGGCTCGTGCGTGTTGAAAGCCGCCACCTTGCCAGGGTCCAGATCATACCCGGCGACCCTGTGTTTATGCCGCTCCATATTCAGGCCCAACATGTGGCCCATCACGCCCAGTCCCACGAATCCGAAATCAGCTTGAGCCATCTCACCCTCCAGAAGCAGTAAATGCATAATGATATCACCCCATGATTAGAATGTTGTTAGAACAGGGATGACTTCAGGGTGTACAGAAATTTCCTGTTTTTTCTTTGGTAGAATTCCATGCGGATGATGAATTACTATGGATGAAAGAAAGCTGCGTGAACTGCTCGAAGAGGTGCGCGCTTCGCGCACCTCGATCGACGAGGCGCTCCACTCCCTGAAGCGGCTGCCCTTCGAAGATTTGGGATATGCCCGGCTGGATACGCACCGTGCGTTGCGAAATGGTTTCCCGGAAGTCGTTTTCTGCCTGGGGAAACGAACCGAGCAGATTGTTGAAATCATGACCAGGTTGGGGCAGGGCGATGAGCCGGTCCTCGCCACGCGCGCCAGCCCCGAAGTTGCCCGCGCCGTCAGTAAGGCGCTGCCTGAGGCTGTTTACAACGAACTGGGGCGGACGATCGTCCTGCAGAAGACCCCATATCCGAAACGGGTCGGTAAGATCCTCGTGATCACCGCCGGAACCGCGGACCTACCGGTGGCTGAAGAAGCCGCGGTTACCGCCGATCTGATGGGTAACCACGTGGACCGACTTTATGATGTCGGCGTGGCTGGCCTGCACCGCCTGCTCGCGGAGCTGGAACGCATCCAATCCGCCTCTGTCCTTATTGTTGCGGCGGGAATGGAAGGCGCGTTACCCAGCGTCGTGGGAGGCCTGGTACGCCGGCCGGTGATCGCCTTGCCCACCAGCGTCGGTTATGGAGCGAGCTTTGGCGGTGTTGCGGCGCTCCTGGGTATGTTGAACAGTTGCGCCTCGGGCGTGACGGTGGTCAATATCGACAACGGGTTTGGCGCGGGTTACGCCGCCAGCCTGATCAATACTTTATCAGTGGAGAAAGATCATGGCAGAGATTAACGGTGCACTTAGCGAAAAATACGAAGCGTTGAAATCTATACTCAGCGAAATGGGAAGCGTGGTGGTAGCGATGTCGGGCGGGGTGGATAGCATCCTGCTCGCAAAGGTAGCCAGCGATGTGTTGGGAGAGAACGCGCTGGCGGTCACGGCGGATTCCGCCTCGCTGACACGCCGCGACCTGAGAGAAGCGGTTGAACTGGCCGAGAGGCTCGGCATCCAACACCAGGTGATCCAGACCGAGGAAGTCTCGGACCCGCGTTATGCCAGTAACCCTGTGGATCGCTGCTATTTCTGCAAAGACACGCTTTTCAACCATCTCGATCAGATCGCCGCACGCTACCAGGCAGCCTGGGTCTGTTACGGCGAAAATTTGAACGACCAGGGGGACCACCGCCCCGGGAGACAGGCGGCCCGTGAGCACGCCGTGCGTGCCCCGTTGAAAGAGGCCAGCCTGACCAAGGCCGAGATTCGAGACCTGGCCCACGCGCTGGGGCTCCCGGTGTGGGCTAAGCCGGCTGCGGCCTGCCTGGCCTCGCGCCTGCCATATGGCACGGCGATCACGCCCGAAAAGCTGGCACAGATCGAATCGGCGGAGAATTTCCTCTGGGAGCGCGGCTTCAAGCAGTGCCGGGTGCGTCACCATGGCGAGATCGCCCGGATCGAGGTCGCGGTCGAAGAGATGGATCGCTTGGTTGCGATGGGTGCGGAAATCTACAAGGAACTGCACGGCCTGGGTTTCACCTATGTGACGATGGACCTGGCAGGCTACCGCACCGGCAGCCTCAACGAAAAAATTCGAGTTATCGAAATGGAGCACATCCCCCTAAAATGACGAGAACGATTTACTTTGATTGCTTTGCGGGCATCAGCGGCGACATGATTGTGGGCGCGCTGGTGGATCTGGGGCTTGATCCCGATGACCTGAGAGACGAGTTAAAGAAGCTGCCCTTTGCCGGGTACCGCCTGGAAACGCTCGATGTGCATAAGCGAGGTCTGCGTGCGAAGGCTTTCCGCGTCTACCTCGAAGGTGCAGAAGGCGAACAACTGGCGGACGCCGAGTTCGTTGAAACCTCAGACGCTTTGCCGGAAACGGACGCTCATGATCACCATCACGCTGGCGCGACCAGCCGGCACCTGAGCGAGATCCTCGACTGTATCGAACGCAGCGACCTGAGCGAACGGGTGCGCCAGCAGACCAGCGCCATCTTCACCCGCCTGGGGCAGGCGGAGGCCAGGGTACATGGCGTTCCGCTCGAACAGGTGCACCTGCACGAGGTCGGAAGCCTGGATGCGATTGTAGATATCGCCAGCGCGATGATCGGGCTGGAAAAATTGGGCGTTGAGGCGGTGCTGGCTTCTCCGCTGCACCTGGGCGGCGGGTTTGTGCGCGCCAGCCACGGCGTGCTGCCCGTTCCAGCCCCGGCCACGGCGGAATTGCTTGCTGGAGTGCAGGTTTACACCACAGATTTCAAAGGCGAACTGGTGACGCCTACCGGCGCCGCGATCCTGACGACCATCGCCCAGGGGTTTGGCCCCTTGCCGCGCATGCAGGTGCTGGACGTTGGTTATGGCGCGGGGAGCCGCGACCGGCCCTTCCCCAACGTGCTGCGCGCTTATCTGGGAGAGATGGAGGCGCAGGATGAACTGGCCTCCGGACGGGGGGCGCGCTTCCCCCATCAGGAGCAGCACAACGCCCCGCTGACGCTCGCAGGCTACCAGGAAGGGCGGGCGGTCGTTTTGGAATCTAACATT
Organism: Anaerolineales bacterium; assembly: GCA_020853835.1. Classification (GTDB taxonomy): domain Bacteria; phylum Chloroflexota; class Anaerolineae; order Anaerolineales; family UBA4823; genus UTCFX2. Next base: position 5,423 of record JADYYC010000047.1, on the reverse strand, counting down.
GATGATAGCAACCCCCAGATGTTTGAATACCTGATAGACCGCCTGCTGGAGGCGGGGGCGTTAGATGTGGGTTTGTTGCCGATCTCGATGAAGAAAAACCGGCCCGGCGTGCTGCTGCACGTGCTGGCGCACCCGGAGAGCGTGGATGATTTGCTGCAGATCATCTTCCAGGAGTCGACGACGATCGGTGTGCGCAGCTACCCGGTCACCAAGCACATGCTGCCGCGCCAGATCGAAACAGTGGATACGAAGTACGGCCGCGTGCGAGTGAAAATCGCCCGTCTGGGCGACAGAGTCGCTAACGTAAAACCTGAATACGAGGATTGCCGGGCGCTCGCGATCCAGCTTGGCTTGCCCATTAAAGATATCTATCTTGAAGCCATGAACAGCGCTTTCGCCGCGCCCTGAAAAGCTTTTCGAGGCGGCGCTGAATAATGTGCATAAAGGTTTTGGGGGAATGGAGCGGGCGCTTATCAGGTTTGTAATTCGCCAGAGTTGACTCTCACCTTCTATTCGAATACAATCTAAATGGAAGTAGTGTAATAACAGGGGGCAAAGATCTGGAAAGTATGAAAGGAGGAGACATGTTCAGCAACATCCTTCTCGCCGTCGATGGCTCGGACCCTTCCCTGAGGGCTGCAAAGGTGGCTGGGGAAATGGCTCGCGAGCTTGGCTCAACGCTCTGGGTGGTGGTTTGTTACGATCCGATTCCCTCATATCTGGGCGAGCCCAACCTCCAGCAGGCGTTGAACGAGCGCTTGCAATATACCGCTGACATCATGGCGCCCGCGCTGGCTGCAATCGGCGATGTTCCGGGCGAGATCCATAAAGAGACCCTGGAAGGACCGCCTGCAGAAGCGGTTTTGAATGTGATGCAGGCGCGCGAGATTGATTTGATCATCATGGGAACGCGAGGGCGCGGCCAGTTGACGGGTCTGCTGCTTGGCAGCCAGAGTCATAAGGTCGTTACGCATGCCAATTGCCCGGTTATGCTTGTGCGTTGAGATTTGATATAGATGGGTCTTTGACGTTGAAGCCAAAACTAAACATTGTCATGATTGCCTCCGAATGCGAACCGTATGCAAAGAGCGGAGGCCTGGCTGACGTTGTCGGTTCTCTCCCAGTCGCGCTGCAGGAACTGGGACATCGAGTGATTGTTATCCTCCCAAAATATTCGGCGGTTGACTCGATCCGCTATGGATTGCAGCCGTTTATGAGCCCAATCGGGGTTTGGATGGGCAACGCGCAGGAGTGGTGTTCGGCTCATTCGGCCCACAAGCAGGGGGTGGCGGTCTATTTTATCGAATCAAAAAAATACTTTGACCGCTGGGGCTATTATCACGATCCAGATATGAATGACTATCTTGACAACGCGCGCCGGTTCGGATTTTTCACGCGCGCTGCGTTACAGCTTTGCCGTGATATGGGTTTTCGGCCCGATATCCTCCACGTTCATGACTGGCAGACCGCCCTGGGCGCGGCTTATTTAAAGATCTGGCACTGGAACGACCCCTTATTAGGCCAGGCGCGAAGCGTCCTGACCATCCACAACATTGCCCATCAAGGGGTCTATGACCGCGCCGATTACGAATATCTGGGTCTTCAATGGGGCAACTTTACGTCCGATAAGTTCGAGGATCACGGGAAGATCAACATGCTTAAGGGTGGAATCCACTATGCAGATATGGTCAACACCGTCAGCCCCTCGTATGCAAATGAGACCCGCACGCCCGAAGGCGGCAGCGGTCTTGCGCCATACCTCAACGCCAGGGGCGACGATTACATCGGGATTTTGAACGGCGCGGATTACGCGATCTGGAACCCTGAAACTGACCCTTTAATTCCGGCCAATTTCTCCAGGGCAGACCTGGGCGGAAAGGCGGTCTGCAAGCGCGAGCTGCAAAAACGCTTCCTGTTGGACGTGAATCCGGACGTGCCTGTGATCGGTGTGGTCAGCCGGCTGGCGGCTCAGAAAGGTTTGGATTTGCTGGCGGCATCGATAGAGGCTATGGTGGAGGACATGTCAGTGCAGTTTGTCGTACTTGGGTCGGGCGAGAAGGGACTTTCGCACTACTTCGGTACGCTCCCGGCGCGCTACCCAGGTAAAATCGGGAGCTATATTGGTTATAGCGAAGAACTTTCTCACTGGATCGAAGCTGGCTCGGATTTCTTCTTGATGCCCTCTCTTTATGAACCGTGCGGGTTGAACCAGATCTATTCTCTGAGGTACGGTACGCTCCCCATTGTGCGAGCCACAGGCGGGTTGGATGACACGGTCCAGCAATATGACGAGAGAAAAGGGACTGGCACCGGATTTAAGTTCATCCAGCCAAATGCTTCAGCGCTCTATAACACAGTCGGGTGGGCCGTCAGCACCTATTTTGACCGAAAAGCGCACCTGCTCAAAATGATGCGGGCTGCAATGGCAAAAGACTATTCCTGGAACCAGAGCGCCAGGCAATATGAACGGATGTACCTGCGTGCCCGGTCTCTCTGATCGCGGTATCGCGCCTTTCTCCACCCCAGTCCAGGGGTGGGGCGGCGATGGTTGGACGAAGCCCGATCTTATTATTATCGGTGTGCATGAACCTGGAGAAACAGTATGGATCAGATAAGCAAACTGTTTGGGAAGAAAAGCCCAGCGGGCGAACCCGGTGAAGACGCCCCGGGATCTTCGAAACAGGAATTGAATGCGCAAAATCTCGAGTCAGCCGAGCCGTTTGGATTGAAATTTACTCTGAACACCGGCGAGGCTCGCTTATTCTCTTCGCTTCCGATCACGATCGGTCGATCTCCCGAGAACAACCTGGTCATCGACAATGATACGGTATCCATGGCGCACGCCCTGGTTTATTTCGACGAAGCAGTTCAAGACGTGTGCATCGTGGATCAAGATTCTTTGAATGGGTTATTTATCGACGGCCTGCCAACCCGCAAGAATATTCTGCACGACGGGGTGCAGATTACCCTGGGAGAGGCGACCCTCAATTTCAGAGACACCGGCTATATTCACGTTTAGCGGTCAGATACTTTTTGAAAGCCCACTATGATTCTCTGCCCTAACTGTCATTCCGAAAACCGTTCTGGCGCGAGATTTTGTATGCAGTGTGCGATGCCTTTGCCCGATTCGCCCGCCGTCACCCGCCCACTGGAAGCCGGCCCCGAAAGCGACATGGCCGCGCCGAATCCGAACCCGTCAACAGAAGGGTCGCCGAAAACACGCCGGTTGGTGCAGACCGTCAGAAGCGGCACTCGGCCCTTGAACCGGACGGCGGAGTTTCTCAACCGGCCCGCAGGCGCGATTTTTGGCGACCGGTACCGCTACTTAGAACTACTCGAAAACAGCCCCGCCCAGAAACGCTACCGGGTAGAATGGATCAATTCGGCAGATGACGTGGCTTTGCACGTCTGTCCAAACCCCGAATGCGGCGCGATTTTCCCGCCTCGCAGCGAGGTTCCCGAGATGTACTGCACCGATTGTGGGACCGAGTTGGAGTTGGGGGTAAAAAACCTGATCCTGATCGAAACCAATTTACCCCAGCCGGATTCGCTTGTGCGGGTGGTGTCTAAGGGGCTCTCGCATGGCAGCGTTCGCGCCCCCCTGGCGGTGTTTGTCGAGCAGGTGGGCGGCGCGCTCAGGCATTGTTTGCTGGTTCCACAGGTCGATCGGGCTGAACTTGAACGCGCCGACCTGCCAGCCCAACAGAGAGTCCTTGCCTGGGGGCGCGATCTGTCCCACGGCCTGGATTATCTTCATGACAACGGCGTTCACTTCAATGGGACGATCGATCCGGCGTGGATCGGCATGACCGGCAGCCGCATGGTCTGGTCGGATTTCTCGGGATGTGTGCATCACCCTGAGGGGTATGTCACCGACCGGTATCCAGATACGCTCGCACTGGCCCGGCTGATCTATTCCTGGCTGACCGGACGGGAAAATTATGAGCCAGGAGAAGAAACGCCATCGGCTTTGCAGCGCTTGTTCGATCAGGTTTTTTCAACCGCCGCAATTCAAAATGGCGTCCAATTGGCGCACGAAATTGACATTATCATGCAGGAGGCGGCTGCTCCACTGCCGGTTGATTTGCATTCTGGGCGGCTGAGCCACGTCGGGATGGTGCGCAGCCTGAATGAAGACAGCCTGCTGGTGCTCGAACTCGACCGCTCACAGCAGTCTGTCAGCCGCGCGGTGGGGATCTATGTCGTTGCCGACGGCATGGGAGGACATGCCGGGGGCGAGGTCGCCAGCGGCAGGATCGTCGATCTTTTTGCCAACAAGGCCTTCAGCGGTTTGCTCCCTGGGCTGCTCCAACAGCCCGCCTTGGATCTTCCCGCCTGGCTCACGAACACCGTCAAAGCCGCAAACCGCGAAGTGTTCGACCTCCGCAAATCTGCCGGGACGGACATGGGTTCAACGCTTGTGGCCGCGGTATTGATCGGCAATCGGGCGTTTATCACCCATGTCGGTGACAGTCGCGCCTATTTTATCAATAGCAATGAAATTCGCCAGCTAACCGTCGATCATTCCCTGGTCGAAAGAATGGTAGCTAACCATCAGATCTCCCGCGAGGAAGCGCGCCGGCACCCGCAGCGCAACGTGATCTATCGCACGATTGGCGACAAACCGGAGCTCGAAGTTGAGATTTTGCAACACACGCTTGTAGTGGAAGAATACTTGTTGTTGTGCTCCGATGGCTTGAGCGGGATGCTGGATGATCAGACGATCCACAAGATCACGTTGAGCGCAAAATCCCCTCAAGACGCCTGCAATGAACTGGTGAATGCCGCCAACCTCGCGGGCGGCGGGGACAACATTTCGGTTATTTTGATTAAGGTTGCAGCGGTCTGAACCTCTCTCGTGGTATATTTCTGACTGGCTGATGATCGTCAGAAGATAAGCTGACCTCTGCATCAGAATTGATGATCAAGGAGTTTGAGGATGTCCAATATCATTTGTCCGAGCTGCAAGGCATCGGCTCCTCCAGGGGCAATTTTCTGCGACAATTGTGGTTACGATTTACGGACGATCGCATCCGCGGGGGAACAACCGGTGGCGCCAACCTTCTTGGTCCAAGAACCGGATGCCAGCGAATTACAATGCCCCAACTGTGGGCATGCTAACATCGCTGGATCGATCTTCTGCGAAAACTGTGGCACCAAACTGCAGCAGGCGCCCCCCGCCGGAAAACCAAACGAAGAGCCCAAACCTGCTGTGGCTGGCCCGGCGCCTGTGGCTTCGACGGCGGAAACGCAGGTGGAAGAGGCTGCTCCGGAGACGCCAGCCTCGCCAAAACTTGATTCTATCCCGGGCCGCCTGGTGATTGTGGAGACCAATGTATCCCTGCCGATACCGCCCGGCAGCCAATCGATCGTCATCGGCAGGGAGGATCCGGTGAGCGGGGTTTTCCCCGACCTGGACCTTG
>JADYYC010000046.1 GCA_020853835.1 Anaerolineales bacterium | reverse complement strand
GCGTTTTCGAGCGCCAGGGCGGCCTGGTTGATGACGGCCTCGACCAGGGCCCTCTCTTTCTCGCCAAACGCGTGGGCCGATTCGAGGGTCAGGCTGCCGATGGTTTGTTCGCGCAGCAGGATGGGCGCCTGCAGGGTATAAAGGCTGCTGGCAGGCGGGGCGGCCCCAGCTTCGCCCTTCTGGTCTTTGGAGTGGGCTTCGTAAACATGCTCCTGCAAGCCCTGGCTTTCGATGATCTGCATCCACGAGCGGCGCAGGTACTGGCTGTGGAGCTGAGATATCTCCTCCAGGTTTTTCTGAATCTGCCCGAACAGGCGTGCGTTTTCGATGGCGCTGCCCAGGCTGTCGGCGATGCCCTGCAGCACGACGGCGTCGTCTTCATCGAAAGCAGCCTCGCGATCGGATTGGACGCTCAGGACGCCCAGGATGGTTTGCTGGCTGATCAGCGGCAGAGCCATCTCGGAGCGGGTATCGGGCAGGTGGGGGTTGGAGAAGCGCACCAGCGACGGTGTCGGGCCGTCTTTGTCAACATCCAGGGCCATGCGCGCCTGGCGGGCGGCGGCCGCCAGGCCAACCAGCGTATCCCCGCCGGCTTGTACGCCGTAGCCCTCCGCCAGCATAGCCAGGCCCGCTTCGCCTGTGCCGGCCCGCAGGACGACTTGATCGCTGCCGGACTCGATCAAGAAGATGCCCACGAAATATAAATCGAAGCGGGATTTGATCAATTCACAGACGTTCGGGAGCAGCCGGGAGAGGTCGAGCTCCCTGGCGATGGATCGGGTGATCTCGGTCGCGGTGTGGATCTGGGTCAGGCGATGTTCCAACGCCCCTGTTCTTTCCTGGAGTTGAAATCTCAACCTCTGGTGCTCCCGGTCGAAGGCCAGGATCGCCTGTTCGCGCTCGTCGAGGCTGTGCCGTAAGCCGTGGAGATACTGGTCGAGGACGAGGGTGCCGGCGATCACAAGCAAGCTGTAACCGAGCCAGGCAAGCACCCAACTTTGACCCGCTCCGCCTGTGATGGGAAGCAGGTCGAACAGCCCCAGCAGGCTGATGACCGTCACCGTGAGCAGGTTGAAGAACATCAACGCCAGGCGGCTCAGGCGGCCTGCGGCGATCAAGACCACCGCCAGCAGCGGCCAGAGCAGCAGCAAGAGCCGGCCACTGCCCGCCAGCCCCTGGGTGACGAGCAGAAATGCGCCGCCCACCAGCAGCAGCCCCAAGAAACCCAGGGAGCGAAGCCGGTAAGACAGCCTGCGGGCAAGCGTGAGCGCGGCCAGGCCTATCACGATCAGCCCGTAGCCGGCAAGCACGGGCCAGTTTCGAGCTTCGAGAAGGTCTGGCAAACTGAGCAGGTAGAGCAAACCGCCCAATACGGTCGTAATGGTAAGCGCCCGTTCGAGCGCCTGGAGGCGCAGGCGGGTGTCGATATCGGCCGTATCTGGCAGCGGCGCCGGCGCTTCGGGCTGCGAAACAGGCGAACTGCCGGGTGTGCGCTGCATGCTGAACACAGAGAGTTTCACCTTTCAGCCTCCCACTGCTCGGCCTCGGGCTCCACACCCAGCCGGATAGAAGCGCGCTCCACGCCGAGGGCGAGGCCAAGCTCGGTCGCGGTGGTTTTCAGGATCGAGCCGATGTCTGGGGCGCGCCGGATCCTGGCAGTAATTTCATTCAGTATGTGTTCCTGCTGAGCCTGCCGGCTGGTGGTTTCGAGCAGGCGCGCGTTGCGCACCACCACGGCAATCTGAGCCGCCAGCGTGTTCAACAGGCGCTCGTCTTCGACGGTGAAGCGGTTTTCGCGCAGGACATCCTGTACGATGATAGCGCCGATCACATCGCCGCCATAAATCATCGGCACGCCCAGCCAGGACTTGGGCGGCTCGCCCTGGACCTTGGCCCCCAGCTCTTTTGAGCGCTCTTCCACGTCCTCGCTCAACAGCAAGGATTTGCGCGTGTGGATCAGGATGGAGGTCAGGCCCTCGCCCAGCGGGAAAGGCGCGATTTCCAGCTTGCGCCCCTCTTCATAGATATAGGGAATGTAGATCATAGCCTGCTGACCAGCGGACGCCTTGGGCTCGTGAAGGGCGATTGCAAACGAGTTCAGCTCGCCCATGACCGATTCGAGCTGGTGATGGATGGTCTCGAAGAGCGGGGTGAGGTCGCTTTCGAGGGAAATCGCCTGGCTGATGTTGCTGAACACGCGCAGTTCGGAGAGCTGGCGGCGGGTGTGTGTCTGGGCTTGGATCTTCTCCAGGCTCGAGACCAGCAGCTCAATCAGGTTAAAGTAAGGCCCGAGCAGGCTGACCGGCAGCGGGTTGGCGGATTTCTCGGCGGCAGCCGGCCGGCCGAGCACCAGCAAGGCGCTCACCAGGCCCCCGCGAAACACCGGCAGGAAAGCGGCTGCATCGCATTCCATCTGGTGGGCAAGATCGCGCAGCGGGCGCGGGAGTTCCGCCGAAGTCAGGTTGGCTGCCAGCAGAGGGGTGGAGGGATTGAAATAAGGGGTGGCCTCTGCCGAGCTCAGCGGCAGCGCTTGCTCGCTCTGCGGCGCCCAGTCTGGCAGGTCGGTACGGGCGACCAGGCGCAGCGGCGCGGCAGGGTTATCCGGGTCTGACAGGAGGACGGCCGTTGGCCGGGAGGTCTGGGCCAGGGCGCGGCTGGCCGCGGAGATGGCTTCCTCCTCCGTTTCGGCCTGGGTGAGCCAGTTGCTGGCCTGGTAAAGGTGCAGCGCCTGCTCGCGCTCTGAGGCGCCTTCCTCAGAACCAGCTAGGTCAAGCGATCCCAGCCCGGCGCGCACGCCAGCAGACCCCGGCAGGCTGTCCTGGTCGATCATCGCCAGCGTAAGCAGCCCGGCGATCTTCTGCAGCTCAAGCAGGGTGCGCGAGCTAAATGGACCCAGCCTCGGGTCGCTGCTGCGCGAATAGGCAAACAGGTCCAGCACGCCCACCACCCGGCCGCGATGGAGCAAGGGGATGGCTGCTTCTATCAGACCGGTTTCAAGCCGGGTCTCGGCGACTTCGGTTTCGCCGGAAGCGATCACGCGGCTGACCAGCCAGTCTAACGTGGCGATGGCATCCAGGTTGATGCGGGTCGCGCGCGGCGCGGAGATCAAGATCGAGGGATCGAAGCCCGGCATGGAGAAGTCTTGCTGCATGACTACAAAGCGTTTTTCGAGCGTCGCGTCATATTCCAGCAGGTAGATCGCAGAATGAGCGCAGGCAAAGCTGCGCGCGATCTGTTCCAGCGCCTCGCTCAGCAGGCTGGCCCCCTTGGGCGAGCGGCGGGTCAGCTCGGAGAGCCACTGCAGGGCAGGGTCATGGTCGCTCCGGTCGCCGCTATCGCGCAGCGCGAGCGACTGGTGGGTGGAACGGTATTCGTCTGCGATCTGGTTGAACAGCTCGGCTAACTGGCCCAACTCATCTTTCCTGCGCACGGCGGTGCGCGCGTCCCAATCGCCTTCGAGAAATTTCTGCATCGAGGCCGCGAGCTTTACGAGCGGGTCTGCGAAACGCCTTGCTGCCCAGGCAGTAGCAAGGATGGTCAGAAGCAAGGCAGCGCCGAGCAGGATGGCCGCAAACTGCAGAAAGGCTGCGTAGGGCTGGTAATACCACGTCTGCCAGTACCAGTAAACCAGGATGCCCAGCAGCGCCACCGGGATGAGCGCGACCGGCAGGAATTTATAGGTGATCAGTTTCGCCAGGCGGCTCTGTTTTGGCTGCCGGCGAGGGGGCTTGGCCGTGGTCATTCGAGCGTTCTCCTGACAGGCTGGATTATGCCATTTTCCGTGTTTACAGGATTATGCATCCCGTTGGTCAAAAAGGGAGGGGGGTTCTTGCAGAACTGGAAGCTTATTTTACCGACAATTAACTTAGCTCCCAAACCGGCTCTCCTGCGAGGATGCGACGGACCTGGTCGGGGAAGCGGTCGGGGTTGAGCGGCTTCCCGATAAACCCGTCGAAGCTGGCCTCGCGCGCTTTTCGAAGCTGATCGGCGCTTGCCTCAGCCGTCACAGCCACCACACGGGTGTTCTTCAAGCTCGGCGAAGAACGGATTTTTCTGAGCGCGCCGAACCCGTCTTCATATGGCAGGCGAATATCCAGCAAGATCAGGTCCAGGCGAGGCAGGCTGTCGGCGTACTCGACGACTTCATAACCGGAGGTCTTCCATTCACAGTGTACGCCCATGTATCCTAAGAGGCGCGCGATCAGCACAAAGTTCGAGACGTTGTCCTCGACGACAAGCACCGTCGTCCCGGTGACTGAATTGGCGCCGTCATTTTTTAGAGAAGTATCTGCGGTAGGGTCAGTTTTGAGCGAATCCATGATCACCTCGGTATAAACGCTAGCTGAGAGACGCCTCAGCGATTTTTCTGCGCCAGAAAGCGGGCGATCTGGCGCGGCAGGCTGTCCACGTCGATCGGCTTTTGGATGTAGCCGTCGCAACCGGCCTGCAGGCTGCGCTCGCGGTCGCCTTTCATGACGTTTGCCGTAAGGGCGATGATCGGGGTGTGGCGCAAAGCCGGCTGAACCTTGAGGCGGGAGGTGAGCGTGTAGCCGTCCACGTCCGGCATGTTGATGTCCATCAGGATCAGGTCCGGCGTGCGCCCCGCGATCACATCCACCGCTTCAGAGGCGTTAGCCGCCTCCCAGACGGTATAGCCCTCAGCCGTCAGGATGCGCTTGACCAGCAGGCGGTTGTCCGTGTTGTCTTCAATGTACAGGATAATGGCGCTGCCTGCCGGGGTGGAATTCAGCACAGCGTTCATACTGAATGGATTCTAACATTGATTAGAAGAATTTCGATACAAAAATACTTGCATTCTCGCAAGCATCTTTTTCAAGCAATGAGGAGGTTTTTACGAACCGAGAATTATCCGGATAAGTTAATTGACCCGGTGGAAGCCCAGGGCGCCGAACATCAGGCGCATCATTTTGTGGCCGAAATCGGGGTTCAGGAACTGGTTTGGACATGCGCCCGGAATGACGGTGATGCCGTTCTCGCGGCAGGCGCGCACTGCCTCAGACGAGACGCTGGTCATGCCCTGCGCCAGACCGGCCTTTGTGCCCATCAGGCAATGCATCCAGACACGTCGGATGCCCAGGTTGACGCACTGTTCGACGATCGCCTCGGTGACCGCGGGGTTGGCGAGGATGAAGACCGCATCCGGCTTTTTGGGGATGGATTGGAGGTCGGGGTAGCACGGATCGCCTTCGAAGCTGGAGATGCGTGGGTTGACCGCGCTGACCCGGTAGCCGGCCTCCTTGAACTTGCGGTAACCCAGGTTGCAGCCGGTCTCGCGCTGGTCGGAGACGCCGACGACCGCGATGTGCTTCTGAGCGAGAAAATCCTGCACGAGGGAATTTAAGTTTTGCGGCATGTGGGCGCCTTTCGTTTTAGATTGCGTTTGTTTTGGATCGGGCCAATTGAGACTATAGTGAGAGGTTGGAGCTCCTTCAGGGGATACTCAATGCCGCCCTGTCTACAAAGGGCGGCGGGAGAGAGCGGGTGATGGGATTCGAACCCACGTAATGGTAGCTTGGGAAGCTACTGCCTTACCACTTGGCGACACCCGCAGATTGGTTGGAAGCGTATTATACCCGATATTCCGGTTTGTAGCCGGCGATGAGGGCGCTTTTTCGCCCCTTGCCCATTCCCTTTGTTTGCTCTTATAATCCCACTTGACCATGACCAGGATCGAAGAAAGGCTCACCCGGCTTGAAACGCGGTTGCAGGTTTTCGTCGAGGGCGCCGCGGGGAGGTTGTTCCCTGGCGGGAGGTTGAACGACCTGCTCGCGCAGCGCTTGATGGCGGCGGTGCGGCTCGGCCTGCGCGTGGAACCCGACGGACAACTGGTCGCCCCCGACCACCTGGCGATCCAGGTTTGCCCCGCCGACCTGGAACTGTTCTCAAGCCTGCACGCCCTGATCGAGGTCGAGACGGTCCTGCGCCAGATCGGCGCCGAACAAGGGGTGCGCTTCCCACAGGAGCGTTTTCTGCTGGTGGAGACGAGCGCCCAGCTTGCTCCAGGCGAGGTGTTTATCGCGCCCTGCGATGAGCGCGGCGCCATCTCGGAGACGACCGACACCTCTATGCCCGAAGAGGCGGGCGAGGCGCCCCCGCGCGGCGCATACCTCATCGTGGACGGCATGCACGTTTTCCCGCTCGACCAGCCCACGATCAACCTGGGGCGCCGCCCCGACAACCAGCTTGTGATCGACGATGCGCGCGTCTCGCGCACCCACGCCCAACTGCGGCTGGTGCGCGGCCGTTTTGTGGTGTTCGACCTGGATTCGCGCGGGGGGACTTTCGTCAACGGCAAACGCGTGCTCCAGCAAGCTCTGCAGCCGGGAGACGTGATCTCGCTCGCCGGCGTTCCGCTCGTATTTGGCATGGAAGACGCCCTCCTAGGCGAGACCCAGGACCTTGCCCCGCTTCCCTGAAGGCGACCGGTGATGGAACTGGCGATCCTCGTCGTGCGCGCCCTCATGCTGCTTGCCCTGTACGGCTTCTTGGGCTGGGCATTCTGGGTGTTGTGGCAGGGGCTCCAGCGTCAGGCCCAAAAGACCGGCGCGCCTCAACTCCCGGCGCTGATTTTGTCCCGCCTGGACGAACCCGAGGGCGAGCCGCTGCGCTTTGCCGGCCCGCAGGTCAGCGTCGGTCGCCAGCCCGGTTCGGACCTGCACCTGACCGACAGCGCCATCTCGGCCCGGCACGCCCGCCTGACTTATCACCACAGCCAGTGGTGGGTCGAAGATCTGAACTCGCGCAACGGCACGTTTCTGAACAGCGAGCGCCTGACCGCCTCGATGGTGCTGGCAGACGGGGACGAAGTGCGGTTTGGGGGGCAGTCTTTTCGAGTTGAAATCGAGAGCGTGCCAGCCGCAGATGAGCCCTGATATTTGCGCTAAGACGATGCAACCTCCCAGGAGAAATAGATGACAGAACAACCCTCGTTTGCGGTGATCGGAGGCTCCGGCCTGTATGAGATGCCGGGGCTTCAGGAGCAGCGTGAAATCGACCTGGACACCCCGTTCGGACGCCCGAGCGCGCCCATCGTGCTGGGTTTGCTCGCCGGACAGCGGGTGGCGTTCCTGGCCCGGCATGGGATGGGGCACCATATCATGCCGACCGAGGTCAACTATCGCGCCAATATTTTCGCCCTCAAATCGCTTGGCGTCGAGCGGATCGTGAGCATCAGCGCCTGTGGGTCTCTGCGCGAGGATTTCACCCCCGGCGAGATCGTCATTCCTGACCAGGTGTTTGACTTTACCAGAAAACGGGCCAACACCTTCTTTGGCG
>JADYYC010000045.1 GCA_020853835.1 Anaerolineales bacterium | reverse complement strand
CAGCACGTAAAATCAAAAAAGGCAACTTTTGGCTTGCCGTTGTCGCTCATAGCGCCTCCTCCAGTCCTTTGATTTCAGAGTACGGGAACACCGGGCCAGATTGGCAGGCGTACACGTTATTGATCTGGCAGTGACCACACTTCCCTATCCCGCATTTCATGCGCCGCTCCAGGGAGAGGTAGATGTTGCCCTCCGAGATCCCTTTTCCAAAGAATTCCATCAAGACAAAGCGGTACATCACGGGAGGCCCGCAGGTGACGCCCACGGTATTTCTGGGGTTGATCGAGATGTGTTTGAAGAGCGTGGTGATCACGCCCACGTTCCCCTTCCAGGTATCGTCTCCCTGGTCGACGGTCAGCATCAGCTCCACGTCCGTCCGGGCGTCCCACTCAGCAAGCTCGTCTTTGAAGAGCATCTCAGAGGGGCTTTTAGCCCCATACAGGATGATGACCCGGTCGAACAATGCCCGCTCATCGAGCACCTGGTTGATCAGCGAGCGCAGCGGCGCCAGCCCCAGGCCTCCAGGCGCAAAGAGGACGTCCTTCCCGCGGAACTTCTCGATGGGGAAACCCCGCCCAAACGGCCCGCGTATGCCGATTTGGTCGCCCGCTTTCATGCGGTGCAACGCCCCCGTGACGTCGCCGACGTTGCGCACGCACAACTCGAAGGTGCGATCGCTGCGGCTGGGCGAGCTGCTGATGCTGATCGGCGCCTCGCCGATGCCAAAGACCGAGACCTCGACAAACTGCCCCGGGCGGTGCCCCAGGGACATGCCGTCCGGCAGTTCGATCGTAAAAAGGCGTTCCAGGGCCGTCATCGGTTTGACATCGATGATGCGCCCCAACACAGGCATGAAGAGTGTGTCCTCGACTGCCGTTACGCTCTCCATAACGGCCTGGTTTTGGAAGCTGTTGCTGATCATGCATGACCTCCAAGTTCTTTCTGACGGTGCAGCTCGTTGAACACGTTGACGGGGGTGATATCCACCAGGCACGCCCTGGCGCACCTGCCGCAGCCAACGCAGCCCAAGAATTTGTGCGCCTCGAGGATGTAGCGCCCCTTGCGCATAAAGCGGTGGCGCTGGCGCAGCGCCTGGCTCCTGCGGAAGTTATGCCCTCCGGCGACCGTAGCAAATTCGTCCAACTGGCAGGAGTCCCACGAACGCACCCGCCGCCCGCTGGTCAGGTTCAAATCGATCTCGTCGTGAACGTCGAAGCAGAAGCAGGTCGGACACACGTTTGTGCACGCGGCGCACGCCAGGCAGCGCTCCCCAAGCTCTTCCCAAAGCGGGCTTTTCATGCTGATGTTGAGCAGCGAGGGCAGGTCGCTGATGTCGAAGTCCAGGCGATAGGGGAAGCGCGGCCACTTTTCGCTCAAAACCGCGTTCAACCGCTGGATATCGGCCTCCGTCGCCGGGGCGACCTTTGCCCGCTCGATCAGCTCCCGCCCGCCATCGGTCTTCACGTCCACGGCGTAGGCGTCGCCCAGGTCGACCAGGTGCAGGTCATAGCCTTCGTCGGCAGTGAGCGTGCCCATGCTCTTGCAGAATGAATGTTCGTCGCAGGGCGACAGGCATTCCAGGCTGACGATCAGCGTCTGCCGGCGCTGTTTGAGGTACTTCCCATCCGCATAGCCGGAGGAAAACACCTGGTCCAGCAGTTGCACGGCGTGCACGTCGCAGGTGTGCATGCCAAAAATCACGGTGGGGATAGCGGGTTCGGGCGCTTTGACAACCCCGCTCTGGGCGTCGTGGAACTCGAACAGGGTCTCGCGCACCGGGAGGAGGAATTTCTTTGGCGGCAGGATCGTCGTGGGGTATTCCAGGCGCATGTCCGCCGCCTCCTCGAGCGCCTCGAAGGCATAGCCACCGTTTTTCGCCACCGGCCCGCCGACGCGGTAGTCTTCCAGGAGGCTGTCGACAAATTGGTTTAGATCGTTCTTTTTTAGGATTACGAGGCTCACCTGCTCCTCCTTATGTAGAGTATGGGGATAGGTTTTAGCTTTATGACCGTATAAAGCATTATATCGATTCCGCCCAACATCGTTTAGTGATAAATGTCACCAAATCTAATATTTAAAAAGAACATTGAGGGCATCCGGCGCAAGTCGGCCCGTTACGACAGGCCTGCCGAACTCGACTTGCCTCGCGTCAATTGCGAAAGCCGCATTGTGTGGGATAATCTCCCCAGAAAAGAATCCACCATCAGGAGAGACACATCATGAAAATCGCACTGATCGGCGCGACCGGCTACATCGGCTCGGCTGTCTTGAAGGAAGCGCTCGACCGCGGACACCAGGTGACCGCGATCGCCCGCCATATCGAAAAACTGCCCCAGCGCCCCAATTTGACCCCTCAAAAAGGCGACGTACAGGACGAAAGCCAGGTTGTCGCGCTGGTTGCGGGGCACGAAACGGTGATCAGCGCCTTCAGCCCCGGCGCGACGGCGAAGGATATCTACTCAGAGCACCTCTCAGGCTACCGCAACATCATCCAGGGCGTGAAAGATGCCGGGGTGAAGCGTCTGCTGATCGTGGGCGGCGCGAGCAGCCTGGAAGTGGCGCCCGGCGTCCAGATGATCGAGACGCCCGAATTCCCCGAGGACTGGAAACCCGGCGCCCTGGCGACCCGCGAGGTGCTCTACATGATCAGAAACGAGCACGGGCTGGACTGGACCTACCTGAGCCCCTCCATGATGATCGTCCCCGGCGAGCGCACCGGCAAGTTCCGGCTCGGCAAGGATCAACTGCTCAAGGATGCCGACGGCGAAAGCCACATCTCGCTCGAAGACTACGCCGTGGCGATGGTGGACGAGCTGGAAATCCCCAAACATACTCACGAGCGCTTTACAGTTGGCTATTAGGCGAACGGAACGGAGGATCAGATGAAAGTAGCATTGGTTGGACCAACAGGCGTGCTGGGGCGCGCCCTTGTACCCTTGCTCATGGCGAAAGGCTTCACCGTGCGCCTGCTGGCGCGCTCAGCAGAAAAGGCGCGCCGGCTGTTTCCCGAGGTTGCGGAGGTCGTCGAAATCGACCTGCTGGCGGCGACGGTTGGCGAGCTGGCGTCTGCCCTGCAGGGGTGCGAGGCCGTGGCGCACATCGCCACCGCCATCCCGCGCGATGCCAGCGCCCCGGACGCCTGGGTAGCCAACACGCGCCTGCGCACTGAGGGCGTCAGGAAGCTGCTGGATGCCTCGCTGCAGGCAGAAGTGAAGCGCTACCTGCAACAGAGCATCACAATGGCCTACGCCGATCACGGAGACGAATGGATCAGCGAAGATGCGCCGCTCGACACCGCGCCGGGGCGCGCCCAGGTGTGCGGCCCGGTGATCAGCATGGAGGGAATGGTGCGCGACGCCCCGCTCGAAAAGCTGGGCTGGTGCATCCTGCGCGGCGGATCGTTTGTGGGCAAGGATACCTTTCAGGATGACACGATCGAGGGTTTGCGGCTTGGCAGGACGACCGTCCCCTGCGATGGCAGCAACTACGTTTCGTTTATCCACGTCGACGACATGGCCGCCGCGTTTGTGGCCGCGCTCGAGCGCGATCCCGCCGGGGCGGTGTTCAACATCGTGGCCGAGCCGTTGCGCCAGGGCGATTACCTCGACCGCCTGGCCGGTTCGATCGGAGCGCCCCGGCCGATGCGGGACGCCTCCACCCCATGTCCGCCCTCTTGGCGCTGCAGCAACCAGGCTGCACGCAATAAGCTGAGCTGGCAGCCGAGGCACAGCGTTATCCCGTAGAACGGTAAAGCTAGCTCCGGGGCAAAAACATACAGCCATGAAATACACAGTGGTGAGAATTTCCATCGGGATCATCACCGGGTTTATCGCCCTGACCGCAATCGGCGGCGGCATTGCCCTGCTGCCCGGCGCTGAAGGCGAGCGGTTCCCGCTCGAATGGCTTCGAGGTACGCCCTTCAAGGACTATACAATCCCGGCGCTATTGTTGGCTGTGGCTGTCGGCGGAAGTTCTCTGGCAGCCTGCATCGCTATTTTCAAGAACCTTGAAACCGGTATCCTTTTTTCGCTGGCGGCAGGGGTTATCATGGTGGGGTTCATCGCAGGCGAGGTCTTGATTCTCAAACAGGTTCCACCGCCGCCAACGCTGACCGAGATGGTCTATTTCGGTTTGGGCCTGGCCGGGTTTCTTTGGCTTAAAGAGAGAAAAGCTTCCTCTAAAAACAACTCTACTGGCGTAAACCAGAGATAGAAAAGATCAGAACGATGAACCAGACCGCCTATACCGGAGCCTCCAACGCTGATTGGAAGAGTCTTTACAAAGCTGGCGGGGTGGCAGCTTTGCTCATGTTTGTGCTGACTCTTGTTCAGAGTTTCATTTTCGTCACAAATCCACCACCCAGCACAGTCCTTGAATTTTTTATGCTTTTCCAAAAAAGCCCGGTTCTTGGGCTTCTAAGTCTCGATCTCCTGCTGATTGTCATTAACATTCTGTTGATCCCGATTTACCTTGCCCTCTATGCTGCCCTGTACCAGTACAAAAAATCCCCAATGACCGTTGCGCTCGTCATCGGCCTGGTGGGGACAACCCTCTTCTTTGCATCCCGAGAAGCAACGTTCGGCATGCTTTCGCTCAGCAATCAATACGCCGCAGCCAGTTCAGACGCAGAAAGAGCCGTCCTCCTTGCGGCAGGACAGGCTTTGCTTGTCATCTACAACGGCACTGCTTTCGACCTCAGTTACATCTTTGGCGGCGTGATCATCCTGGTCTTTTCAGTTGTCATGTTGCAGACCAGCGTATTCAGCAAGGCAACCGCCTACATTGGAATTGCGATGGGAATATTGATGTTGGCGCCGCCCACGATTGGGACGATCGGGATGATACTCTCCCTCCTTTCCCTTATCCCCACCCTTATCTGGCTGGTTCCAGTTGCCCGGCGCCTCTTCCAATTGGGACGCACATCCTAAGAAATCGAGAATAATAACCATGCCAACAACCGACACGCACGCCGAAACCGCCAACCAGGCCTTCTGGGATGAAATCGCGCCGGTCCACCTCAAGAGCTACGGGATCGAGGGTTTGCTCAAACGCATTTCGCGCATCGACCCGATCCAGAAGCGCGAGCTCTACCCCGTGGCCGGCAAGGACCTGATCCACCTCCAGTGCCACATCGGCACGGATACGCTCTCGCTCGCCCTCGACGGAGCCAACGTCACCGGCGTGGACTTCTCGCCGAAATCGATCCGGATCGCCCGCGAGCTGGCCGCCAGGCTCGGCCTCGAAGCGAAGTTCTACCAGGCTAACGTCTTGGAGCTCAAAGGCCTGATAACCGAGAAGTACGACATCGTCTACACCTCGCAGGGCGTGCTGTGCTGGATCAGGGACATCCGCCTGTGGGCGGATACGATCGCCCACCTGCTCAAACCCGGGGGCGTCTTCTACCTGATGGAGAAGCACCCCCTGCTGAACATGTATGACGAGACGCCAAACGAGCTACGGGTCGGGTATTCGTATTTTCACCAGCCCGAACCGGCGTGCTTCGACGACGACGAGCCCGACTACTCCGACTTCTCCTACATCCCGCAGAACAGGACCTACGAGTGGACCTGGTCTTTGTCCGACATCGTCAATGCGCTGATCGGCGCCGGGCTGACGATCCGCTTCCTGAACGAACACGACCGCCTCTTCTACAAGGCGCACCCCGACATGGAGCAGGACGGCGAGGGCTGGTGGTTCTTCAAGGAGCGCGCCGGCATGATCCCCCTCACCTTCTCGCTGCTCGCGGCGAAGGCCTGAGAGGGCATAAGGACGTGTGGGGCATGTCATCGCGAGCGTTCCGTGCGAAGCGATCTCCCGATTGGGAAAGGGGGATTGCTTCAGTCGCTGCGCTCCTTCGCAAGGACGTGTGGGCGCGTCGCGCGGTTCAGACTTCCGAAGTCTGCGAGACTTCGGAAGTCTATAGGAACTTCCTCAGTCTCTTCCAGATAGAATAGCGCCCAGCGCTGTGGGGTTGTTCGACAATGAAACGCAGGCTTGCTACAATAGCCCTGGCCGCCATCGCCAGCCTTATCCTGCTGCTGATCATCTGGCTGGCGTGGCTGCCCATTTCTTACATCTGGGTCGTCGACCGGGGTGAGGCGCTCGACCAGACCTACCTCGTCAAGCTCTGCCCGAACGGCGCGCAGGTCTTCAGAGTCCAGTTTGGACAAAGCGGGGCGGTTGGGGTCGATCCGCGCGATGGGTCCGCCTGGGCGCCCGAGCTAAACGACGCCGCCGGGGTGAATTTCGATCAGGTCGTCCACGTCGGCGCGGACGGTCGTATCCTCCAACGCGTTGGCGGGATGCGCGCCCTCGTCCTCGCCGTTGACCCGCGCGATGGAAGCCCCTGGGTCGCCCTGCCCAACGAAGCCCGGATCGTGAAGCTGGACCCGGCCGGAGCGCCGCGCCTCAGCGTCCCCGGTT
>JADYYC010000044.1 GCA_020853835.1 Anaerolineales bacterium | reverse complement strand
TGCCCGTCGCCAGGAAGTTTTTTGCCAGCCAGGGTGAAAAGACCAGCAGCGCCGGCAGTCCGAACCATGCCAGCGACCTTAAATACCCTTGCAGGCCGGATCGCCCCCGGATCAGAACCAGCGCCGCCCCGCTGACAAGCAGCACCCCGGCAGTGTATTTGGCGCCCAGCGCAAAACCCGCCAGCAGCCCGGCCAAACCGAGAATGCGGTCCTGGCGCTCCTGATCCCAGACGACCATACAAATCAAGAAACCCAGCCCGAAAAACACCGTCCACCCATCGGCGTACCCCCAGCTCAGCCCGGCGGCGAGGGTAAAGCCGCAGAGCAGCGCGGCGGCTCCGATCCAGCCCGCGTCGGCCTCGAGCTTTTGGGTGATCAAGCCCAGCAGCCCCACGACCGTGAGCAAGCCCGCCATCCACCCCAGCGCCGGCCCGGCGCTGAGCCCGCCCAGGCTGGCGCTCCAGGTGTAGAGCATCTCGGCGTTCTGGGGCATGCCCCAGAACATGTTCTCGGGGACGTAGCTGATGCGGTGCGCGCCGAGGTAACCGGCTGGCAGCGCCAGGTGATAGACCAGCGCATCGAACTTGAGCGGGGGCGCCAGCGCGGTCCACAGCGTGCAGACGAAGACCGCCGCCAGGGTCAGGCCGAGCGCCTTCCCGATCCTGCCGCTGGACGACCAGACCGTTCGCACTGACCGCCAACCCCTCAGCCAATCGAGCATCTCTTTACGGAGCAGGAGGGCCAACAGGATCAGCGCGGCCGCGCCCACAAGCGGATACAGCAGCCCCAGCGCGCCAAACCCCAGAACCCCCAACGACAGGCAGCCCGCTCCAAACGCGGCCTGCAGCGCCAGGCCAGCGAGGGGGTGAAGGTCGAGACCCGGCAGGAGCCGCACCCCAAGACCGCCCGCGAGGGTGATGATGGCCGCGTCGACCGCCACGACCCAGGCCGCCCGCATCAGGCTGATCACGAACTCGGGCGTGAACGGCTTATGAAAAACATAGTAACCGGCGACGACGGCCGCGAGCCAGCCAACCAATCCCCAGGCAACCACGACTTTCAGTTGGTCTTTATCCCTCATCAAGTCCAGCCCTGGATGGCACGCTCACTCAATCTCGCGGCTTCTAGCGCGCAACTGCTCCAGCAAGGGGCGCTCGGGGCGCAAGACCCACCAGCGGATCCAGTACAACCCGATGAGCAAGAAAACTGGCAGGGGGAAGAACATGATCGGGCTCTGGATCGGCTGTTCGCCCATTTGAACCGTGAACAAGAACAGCCACCAGACGCCGAACAGGAGCAGCAGGTAGCTTATGACGACCAGCCCGCGCCCAAACTTCCCCCATTCTTGATCCCAGGAAGCGAAGACCAAGATCAGCGCCGGGAGCAGGACGATGTAGTTCTCCGTCGCGGTGCGAATGCCGACCAGCGTGGTGGCGGTCAGGGTAAAAAACGCGGTCCAGAGAAACCAGCGAAAATCCTTGCCCAGCGCGGCGCGCCACTCCCAAATCAGAGTGGCGATCAAGACGATGGAGACCCCATACCCGAGCTGCCGTCCAACCCCCGGCACCCACTCCATAAAGATCTCCCCCGGAGTTCCCGCCAGGGTGTAACCGGGATAGGCGACCACCTGCTGGAGGTTCTGCCAGATCCAATTCGGGACAAATAAGATAGATATGGCGACCAGCAGGGCCAGGTTGCCCAAAAAGCTCCAAACGATGATCAGGCGCCGCTCGGAAACCGCCCAGATCAAAACAAACAGGATCAACAAAACCACGACCTGCGGCTTGATCGTGGCGAGCGCCAGGAAAAGCCCCGCCCAACTGTCCTGCTCGGAGCGGATTGCCAGGAACGCGCCGGTGATCAGCAGCGCGACCAAAATGGAGGCGTTCGAGTTGATCAGCGGGCGGATGCTGTAATAGTTGGAGATGGCGAAGATGAGCACCAACCCCAACATGAGCGGGGACAGCTTCCACCCGCTGAACGAAATGCCCGCGACCGCGATAAGCACGATGCTGATCATGAGCGTCGTCATCCAGACCGCCCGAGCCAGGTTGAAGTCGGGGATCAACGCAAACGGCGCAAACACGAAGACGGTGTAGAACGGGTAGACAAACAGCGCCTGGTCTTCGTCGGGGCGCGCCTGCCGCCCGTAGAATCGGTTCTGGATCTCCTGCGTGGTCTCCTGACTGTAGGGGCTTTGGCCCGTCATCAAGAATTCCCTGGCGCCCACCCAGCGCGGCAGGAAGTCGCTCCCACCCGGGTTCTGGACCGAGAAGCGGTAATTGACCCAGGTGAGCCCCAGCAACACCCCCAAGCCTGTGATCGTAACCAAAAAGAGCAGCGCGTATCTGGAATTGAATTTCAACTCTTTTTAAACCTTACTTCACCAAGGGGGATAGCGGCGCGCCGCCGAGGGGGTCGAATTTTGAAGGGGTCCATTTCGGTTGGCAGTTTTTCCGGGCAGTTATTCATGAATACATCATGAATTTTACCTCGAATGCGCAAGATTGTATGCAGAAGCTTTCATCTCTGTAGATTGGAGATGATATGGGTTGTATAACCTGACAGCGCCCTCGGCAGGCGGCCTAACCGTGCAGGCCTTCGTTCACATAGCGGGTCAGCTCGGTGACCGAAAGGTCGCCAATTCCCAATTTATCGACCGTGCGCCCCCGCCGCCAGTAATCGGTGCGGTGGATGATGCAGGCCAGGCGGATGATCGCGTCGATGCCCCTGACCGAGACGCCGTACCGCTGGCCCAGCGATGCGATCGGGACAAGGCTCATCGGGACGTCCTCGAAAATATAGCGGTGGTTGAGCGTGGCGGGGGCTTTGATGCCGTAATAACCCGGCTGGTTGTGGATCGCCTCGTACAGGTCCTCGCCGCTGGTGTTGTAGGCGAGCTTAAGCCACTCCAACGCGGTGCGGGCGCGGATGCCCACTGAAGACGCCACCGTGACCCGCTCGCGGTCAAGCGTTTCCAGCACCCGGGCGACCGAAGTCGTCACACCGTCGATGTAGAACTGGTAATCGCCGTGGGTCGACTCGATCCAGCCCGAATTTAAAATGCTCAGCGCCGGGTGAAAGATGGCGCCCATGTTGTTCAAGCCGGTCTGCAGCACGTTGACCCCGTCGATGAACTGCGGGTAAGCCTCGTGGATGTGATCCAGCACGTAGCGCGTGCGGTTGGCGG
>JADYYC010000043.1 GCA_020853835.1 Anaerolineales bacterium | reverse complement strand
CTGATCCGATTGCCCCTGGACAAAAGCGCTGGATTGCAGCGGCAAACCGATGCCGCCCTCTCCCTGAGCGCCATGACAGGCGGCGCAGTTGGTGCTGTAGAGCGCCGTCCCGGCCGCGATATCGGTTCCTGTCACTGTGCGCAGCGATTTAAGCTCCGCCAGGGCGCCGGGGATATCTCCCGCGATCAGTCTTTCGCTTGCATTAAGCAGCGGAGCTCGTTGCTGGTCGTTGGCGACTTCGAGGGCGTGCTGGATGTGCAAGGCTCCGCTGGCGGGGTCGTCGTTTTCCAGCGCAAAGATCGCCAGGTCGACGGTGTTCTCGAAGGAGAACTCCGCCTGGATGGTTTCACCCGCGCGCCAGGCGGCGATCAACGCGACCAGATCGTCCACCTGGCCCGGCGAGAGCACCGTTCCCCAGGTCGGCATGCCCTTTGCGGGGCGTCCGTTGCGAATGACGTTCCTGTACCAATCATCGGAGAATTTTTGCAGGCGGGCCGGGTCGTTTAACTTCGGCGCGTTCTTCCCGCCCAAGCCGTTTTCTCCATGACAGATCGCGCATGTGCTGACGAAGAGCAGGGCGCCGCGAGCCGGGTCTGGTTTGACCGGCGTCACGGCGATCTCGGGCGCGGTTGCCTCGTAATTGCGAATGTAGGCGACCAGGTCTCGGATGTCTTCATCCGTCAGCGGGCCTCCGAACTCGATTCCCCAGGCGGGCATCTGGGTGTTTGGGACGCCGGAGCGGATGATCGAGAAGAAGGCATTGTCAAAGGTGTTCTTTAAAAGCACCCGATTGTTCAATGCCGGGCCGACACCGCCGTTGCCTTCGACGCCGTGGCACGAGGCGCATTGTTTCTGGTAGATCGCCTCGCCGCGGTCGATGCGCTCGTTGGTAATGTGCGCCTGCGCCTGCACCAGGCGCTGCGATTCGAACAGCCCGTAGAACGTCAGCCCGGCCAGGATCAAGAGCGTAAAGACCAGTCCGAGGATCAAGAGCTTGGTGTAGTGTTCTTGAGAACTATCCATGATCGTTACACCGGTGTGAGTTGAGAAGGATCGAAGCCCGTTCTCTCGAGCGGCTTGCTCGTATCGACCCAGACTTCGCCGTCCTTGATGGTGACCGGGAATATATCCAGAGGGCGCGGGGCCGGCCCTCCCTTCACCACGCCCACTTGATCAAACAAAGAACCGTGACAGGGGCCGTGGAATTGGTCTTCGGCCTCGACCCAGGGCACGGCGCATCCGAGATGGGTACAGCGCTGCCAGAGGGCGAGCAGCCCGCCAGTGGTATGGACGATGTAAAACCGACCGCTCAGGATGTAATTGACGCTCCCGGGGGGGAATTCCTCGACCTTGCCGGCGTAAATCGACCCCCCAAAGCCGCCGCTCGCGGTCGGTTTGAGAAACTTCATCAACCCGAACGCGGTCTCCCCGATCAGTACCACCAGCGCGCTCAGCCAGGAAAGGCTGAGAAATTGTCCTCGCGTGAGTTTCTTGGGTTCGAACAACTGCATCTGCTGCCTCCGGCTAAAGGTTTGAGAAGGGGTTATAACCACCGGGCATGGCCCAGGGCAAATACAGCTTGAACCCAGGGCCACGAAATAAGAACCCGGTCAACGTGAAGACGATCGCAGACACAAATAAGACGGTAAATAACACCAGCATGACCTCGCGCGGGGTGGGGTGGTAACGATTCAGCACCAGCAGCGGCAGCAAGACGATCACGCCCATGAAGATCGCCGGGATGATGACCTGGCTGACCAGATCGGGGAAAATGCCCCGCAGCAGCTCGCGCGGCGGAAACATGCTGTCAAGGAAGATATAAATTGGCATGACAATCACGACGTAGAGGGCGGTTTTGATGGTGATGCTCTTTCCACGCTGGTTTGTAAACCAACGGCCCGCGCCGTGCGAGTCGTTGTCCAGGTAGGGGATGAGCACCACGAAGATCACCATCAAGGTCGGCAGGAGAACCGCCATCAATGTTGGGTGGCCATGTTCCAGCATTTCCTGTAAGCCCATGAAGTACCAGGGCGCTTTTGCCGGATCGGTGGTCTGGTTGGGGTTGGCGATTTCCTCTAGCGGGGCGTTGACGCTCAACGACATCCATAAGAGCACCAGCGAAACCCCCAGGGTGAGCAGCAGCTCCAAAAGGGCGACGAGCGGAAAGGCAAAGACCGTATCGTCCGGGCCGTGATCCACCATGAACGTCGGGGCGCGATGGACTAGCTCTACCAAAGAATACGTCTTTGCGGAGCTCTTGGAAAATGGTTCTTTAATCGTGCTTTTGTCCATCGCGGTGATCCTCATCAACAGTCTGATTGGCTGACAGGCCGCCATCTTTGCGGACGCGCCAGATGTGAATGGAAGTCAACAGCGCGATCCCCATCGGGATCAACATGACGTGCAACGCGTAGAAACGGGTGAGCGCCTCCTGGCCGACCTCTGCCCCGCCCAACAGAAAGGTGCGCAGAGTGGGGCCGGCGCCGGGTGCATAGGCGGCGACGCTGGTCCCGACGGTGATGGCCCAGAATGCCAGTTGGTCCCAGGGGAGCAGATAGCCCGTGAAGCTGGCTCCAAAGGTCAACAGCAACAGGAGGACGCCGATCACCCAGTTGAACTCGCGCGGCGGTTTGTAGGCGCCGGTGTAGAACACCCGCGCCATGTGAAGCACCACCACGATCACCATGAAATGGGCGGCCCAGCGGTGCAGGTTGCGCAAAAGCTGTCCAAATGGCACCTGGGTTTGGAGATGGAGAATGTAGGTATAGGCGCGCTCGATGGTGGGCGTGTAATAGAACATCAACAACAGCCCGGTCACAGACAAGATCAAGAAGACGATGATCGACATCACCCCCAGACCGAAGGAGTAAGTGACGCGCAGGCTCTTGCGGCTGACCTTGACCGGGTGCAGGTGAAAGAAGATATTGGTGGTCATCACCAGCGAACGGTCCAGCGGGTTGTCCGGCCAGCCGTGGCGGAAAAAGGACTGCCAGAATCGAGATTTTGTGATCGTTTGGAACCAGGAAGGCATTATTCCCTCTCGTAAGTCAGCGTTTCGGAAAATCTGAAAGCCTCCATCGTGATCGCACCGGTGGGGCAGCGTTTTGCGCACAGCGCGCAGCGGGTACAGGCTTCGTCATCTTTGATCATGGCGGCGATGCCGGTGATCGTCTCATCGGGCATGTTGGATGGCGAGAGGCGCAGGTGGTTCTCGATGATCTGGTTATAACGCTCATCGCCTTCCAGCTGGTCCAGGCTGACGATCTTGAGACAATCCCAGGGGCAGACGTCCACACAACCATTGCACAGAATACACTTACTCCCATCAAAAATCGTGTTGACGCTGCACTCCAGGCAGCGTTTCCCCTGTTCGGCGGCTTGATCCACGGAATAGCCCACCTCGATCACCGAGATACCCGTCCGCCGCTCGACCGGCAGGTTGGGGACTTTGGTGCGCGGTTTGCGCGTCCAATCCGCAAACATCGCATGGCCGGTCAGGTCGGTCCACTCGCTTAAGAGGGCATGGGTCGTCTTGCGCTGCTGGATGCGCCCCTCGATCCCCAGGGCTGCCACGTGACCGTCGCGGACGGCGCTGATGATCAGGCGCGGGCCGAAAGCCGCATCGCCGCCAGCGAACACATCGGCGGCGGTGGTCTGGCAGGTTCCGGGGTCGATTTGAACCAGCCCGCGCGGGCTGATCACCACGTCGTCGGCGCCGCCCAACAGGTCCAGGTTGGCGCGCTGGCCGATGGCGAGGATGACGGTGTCGCATTCCAGGTTGTGTTCGCTGCCGGGTCTGAAGCGCGGGTTGAACCGCCCCGTTTCATCAAAAACGGCCTCGACTTCGATGACTTCCAGCGCGGTGACTTTCCCGCCCTCGCCAAGGATGCGGTTCGGCCCCAGGCGCGGGTTGATCTGGATGCCCTCTTCGAGAGCCTCTTCGAGCTCGAAGCGCGAGGCGGGCAGCTCCTCCCAGGATTCGAGCGCGATGATGCGCACGTCTGCCACGCCCAGCCGCAAAGCCGTGCGGGCGACGTCTAGGGCGGTCTTCACCGATTCGCTCTCCTCCTCGGTGCGCGCGGCTGTCTGGTGCAGGTCCGCTTTCTGTTCGCTGGTGATCTGGCCCAGCCGCAGGGCCGTGCGGGCGGCATCCATGGCGACATCTCCGCCTCCCACCACGATCACGCTCTCCCCCAGCTCAACTTTGTATCCCAGGTTGTAGTTGAGCAGCATGTCCACGGCAGAGATCACCCCGTCAAGGTCTGCGCCGGGGATGTTCAGTTTTCGCCCCTCCATCAAGCCCATCCCCAAGAAGACCGCATCGAAATTCTG